>JBJSXX010000195.1:0-11249 GCA_046086605.1 Pirellula sp.
ATCACCATGCGGAAGAATGTCGTAGAGCACACGGTAGATGTGAGCTACCAAATGGTAGGCCGATTCAAAGGCGAAGTCGGATCTCTTTCCTAAGCTTTTCAGCCTGGCCAAATGCTTTTGCTGGAGGTCTTTCTGATAACCCGTGATCAAAGCATCTGCGATTGCCATCAACACAGGGTCTGTCCCTTGGTGAATCTATTTTTTTGCAGGCTCCGGAGTTTGCACTAATCTCGTGATCGGCTGACTCGGAAGCGCTGCGGCACTGCAGAACATTCTGGAAAAAAGCGTTCCAGAACTCGGCGGGCCGCTGGGCGGCCAGAAAGTGGATTGTAGTGAGTTGAAAGTAGAATCGAACCATCGGGGCGGGCCCTCGGTCGTCACCATCGCTGGCTTGGGATCCTCGATTTTGCATCGCGCACAGGTCACCGCGCGGTTGTGCGCTAGCCTGGCCGCTCTGGCCTCAGCTCGCTTCTCTTTTAGCTTGACTGGAACCTTACTCCGGTTCCAAAGTACATCTCGTCGGGCGTGTGAGCTTGGAAGGCAAAATGGGGAACAACCGTATTGTGTTGCTCGACATAGAAGCCAACCAGCCTGCGCACCGAAGTCGCACTATCGAGCTCGTTGAGAAAGAACCACTGATGCTTGAGTTGACGCCACCACGCCTCGATCATGCTGTTCGATTGCGCGATATCAACCTGCGCAAGCACCCGTTTGCGAACAGTAATTATCTTCGAGACTTTGGAATCACGCCCGAAATAATATCTGCTGGGGAGAAGACACAGATGGGAAACCGTGAGAAGTCGCCCTTATTGAAGGTAAGGATATTCGAAATCGAATGCCGCTGCATGGCTGCGACAAGCCTTCCATCGTGGGCTGTTTTCCCAAGGATCTGATGAACTTGTATCAGGTTAAGCCAGTGGTCGAAAATCCCCCGTTCGTCCCGCATCAATTGAAATTTGGTCAATGCATCTTCGATCATTGAGGTAGCCGCAGCAGCGTCTAGACCGAATCCGTTAGCGTTCGTAGGTCTCGTAGCGACAACCCAAAGCTCATAGAGGTTCTGAGGAACAAGACAAAGCTTTCCCCCCAATCCGATGAGCTTCGAAAGAGCTTGTTCTATCGTCGGCCAGCCTGGTGAATTTGGCTGAGCAGCTCGGACAACGACATTAGTATCAACGAGAACCTTCACTCTCCCCTACCTTCGTATATTGATTCTCGGCTATCGTCGACGACATGATCAAGCTTCGGGAACCGGTTCGCCCAAGCAGCGAGCCAATTCGAAAACTGATCCGCCGTGTAGCTAGGTGATTCTGCGGTAGTATTTCTGAGCTTGTCGGTAACCGCGGCCAAGACAATTGCCTCGACGGGAACCCCTTCTTCCTCGGCGCGTTCGCGGAGAAGAAGTTCTAGATTGGAAGGTACTTCAATTCGTAGGTTCATTCGATGGCTCCGTTGAAAGTTGTCAGCGGTCTTTGATAACTATACCACTGGGAATGGCCTTGGAACAGAAGATTTTTGATTGGACAGCCTGAACTATTTATCGGTTCGGTTGCGATAAGGTTCGTCGCAGGTGTGGGGAACAAGTTTCTCTGATTAGGCGAGCCGCTGGGCGGCTTACGGTCCGGTTTCTTGAACCGATGATAGACGCTAATAATCGCTGATACCTGAACCCGACCAAGCCACCTGGGCTAAGCTTTCGATCACCGTCGAGCGCAGCGATGGCTCATAGTTGCAGGCACATTCCATGTGCCGTCCGCCGTATTGAATCAAGTTCAGACCATACCCTCGCGGACGGCACAGCGGAGTGTGCCTGCTACCTTGTGCTCAGTGCCACTAGCTTAGCTAGCCCAAGGTGAAAGGCTATGCTGCGATACTGAATCTTTCGGATTAGCTTTGCGAAGCATTGATTGGAAGCCGTAGCTTCGATTAGGTCGCCGGATTCATCTGGATTGGATTCTGAGCGCGCCGGACAGTGAACGTGCCGAAGTTGAAACGCTTCAAGTCCGGCAAACGCTCGGTAGGTGTTCCAATGTTGGATATTCTAAGAGCACTGATGCTTCGCGGCCCGGCGTTTTAGGGCTCGAATCACCCATGAGTCTTCCTACTTTAACACTAAAACCTAGCAAGGTTGATATATCCTTGTAACATCGGTCGGGCTGGTGAAACAGTTTGGCATCCTTCGCGTTCTCCCCCGATGGCAAGCACGTTGCAAGTGGTGCTGTGGATTAAACCGCGAGAATATGGCGATTGCCCTAAATGTTTATCAAGCTCCTCCACAGTAATTGAGGGTAGCACGGTCTAACCATCCCATGATGGATGGTTTTGGTGTAGGGCCACCATGAACCACTAGAATTTCTATGATGGTCTTCGCAACGCTCCAATTCTACTGGATCGGCCAAGACAAATCGATGCGATCTTGCTGACGCAAAACAGTCGCCTTGAGCTGCGTGGGGCTCGGATGCCTTTTGAGTAAGTCTCCTATCAATCGACTCTCGTCGATCGGTCCAGAAACACCTTCGATCGAAAGAATCACATCCCCCTTACGAAAGCCGGCTTTTTTCGCCGCCGCATGCTCCCCGTACTCACCTACGGCATGCACTAACAAACCAAGATCGCTCGATTGGATCTTCAACTCCCGACGCTTGGCCTCCTCGAGCGATTTGAGAACCATGCCCCCTGAGGCCATCGCGCGCATCTGCCATGTTCCCACGCGCGAGGCTATGTCGCTCTTGCTTCTCCAACCCTCGGACAACTCGACCTTCAAATCGATCTGCTTATCTTCCCTTTGAACGGTCCAAACGGAATTTTGCGGATCCTTACGCCGGTGCAGAGCCCAAGCGATATCGGCAAGCGATGCGATCGGTGCTCCTTCGATCGCCACGATATCATCCCCTTTTTTAAAACCCGCAATCATCCCAATACTGCTAGCTTCAACATCGCGAATCTTCGTTCCAATCTCCTGATGGATCTTTAAGCCGATGGTGATCGGATCGGGCATAGGGTAAATCAGATCCTGCGGGATGATTTCGCCTCGCTTGCGATACCAAGCTCGATAGGCGTCACCAATTTGGTGACAATGCACACAGCTCTGCACAACGTTCCCCTCCCAATTCAGCTCGCGACTGTACTTGCCAGCCAAACCCGGAATCTCAATCGGTAATCGAAATGGAGTAGGCCCACCTTGCTTTGGGTCGACTTTATTCCCCATCGTCTCCCAGTTTTTGAAGATTCCGCGTGCCTTCTGCAGCGCGCTTTGCAAGCTCTTGGTCGATGTCTCGGATTCATCGAGCTGATGCTGCCAAGATCCATATCTTGCAATCAACTTGCCATCGGGATGAAAGATCATCGCTGAAAAGGACAAGTCGTAGTCAAACTGAAATCTGGATAGGTCGATTGCATTGGCATTGATGAGCCTAAGGCAAACGAAGTCATCGAGTTGATTTTGGAGTTCCTTGGCGTGAAGGACACTCTCGTCGATTCCCGTACAAGCCTTGCATGGAACACATCGTAAGACGATCAAAAGGGGTTTCCCTAGTTTTTTGGCCGCTGAAAAACCGCCGTCGATGTCGTTGTAGAGCCAACGGGTATCGGTCGAGAGATTTTTTTTGTCGTCCCGAACGGCTTGCTCCCGCCGGTTCTTTTCATCCGAGAAAGCCTGGGCTACAAAGCAAAACGCCAGAAAAACTGATACAATCCGGATCGCCGTCACCATTTTTCCTAACCCCCCTAAATGATGGATTCCTCTCCTCCTGGACTTGCAACGCCCTGTACGAAGGAACCATAATATAAAGATGTTTCGTTGGGAGGTGGATTTATTTCCCAACGAGCCTAACCCTCATTGATGGGTTCCCGCCTTTTTATCCCTCAAACACGGAATCTTGCCATGCTCAATTTTTTTGGCGATTCGCATCGGATGTGCAGTGGGCTCTCACGACGAAGCTTCCTTTCGGCTGGCTCGCTGTGTTTTGGGTTCGGTGGCTTCTCCCTCGCCGACTTGCTTCGGGCTGAGGATCAAGCCGGTAAACGAAATTCGCACAAAGGCCTGATCAATATATTTCTCGGTGGCGGGCCGCCTCACCAGGATATGTGGGAAATCAAAACCGAAGCACCCTCGGAAATCCGAGGCGAGTTCAGCCCTATCGCAACCAATGTGCCCGGTATTCAAATTTGCGAAGTCTTCCCGCAACTCGCGCAGAGGATGGATAAATCGGTCGTGATTCGCTCCGTAGTCGGTTGCAAAGACCGTCACGAATCGCACCAATGCATGAGCGGCTGGTTCCCCGATGATCTTAAAGCCCTCGGTGGCCGCCCCTCGATTGGATCGGCAGTTGCCAAACTTCAAGGCTCGGTCGATCCGGCCGTTCCTCCGTTTGTAGGCCTAGCTGCCAAAACCCAGCATGGTCCTTGGTCGAACTCTGGTGAAGCTGGATTTCTAGGAGCCGCTTACTCGGCATTCAAACCAGACGGTCCCGGTATGGAGAATATGAAACTCCAATCCATCGGGCTTGATCGCCTCAGGGATCGTCGCCGGCTACTAACAAGCATCGACACGATGCGTCGCGATATCGACAACTCGGGGATCATGGCAGGTATGGATGCGTTTGAACAACGAGCTTTGGACGTGTTGACCAGCAGCAAACTTCTTGATGCTCTCGACCTCAGCAAAGAAGACCCCAAAATTGTCGAACGCTATGGGGACGGCAAACCTTATAAATTCCAATACGACGGTGCCCCGACTTGCAACGACCATCTCTTAATCGCAAGACGGTTGATCGAGGCAGGTGTGCGTGTGGTGAGCTTGAGCTACGGGCGGTGGGACTCTCACGGAGCAAATTTTGACCTCGTGCGCGACCATGGAGGAAAACTCGATCAGTGCCTAAGTGCTTTGATGGACGATCTTTCGGCCCGCGGAATGCTCGATGATGTGACAGTCATTGTCTGGGGCGAATTCGGCAGAACACCCAAAATCAACAACGGGGCCGGACGAGATCACTGGGCACAAGTCAGCAGTGCATGGATCGCCGGTGGCGGAATGCGAACAGGCCAAGCCATCGGGGCTACCAATCGCCTCGGTGAATACGCCAAGGAAAGGCCGGTTCACATGCAAGAGATTATCTCCACGCTCTACCACAACCTGGGAATCAGTACTTCCACGACAACCATCGTTGATCCAACTGGTCGCCCTCAGTTTTTGGTCGATCACGAACCAATCCGCGAGCTGATCTAGAGGCTGATGTGAGCAACATAGTCCAAGTCCCAACGCTTAGGCATCCGAACCATTGGCTGGGACGACAACCCGGCGGAGTGGAACTTTGCTGGTTCGTTGCCCTGATAACATTCTTTTGTAACCTGCAAGGAGCCTTGGGCCAGGATCCAAAGCCCTTGTCTTTCGACACCCCCGAGATCACTCTGCGAGGTGCCGATGCTCGGGCGCAACTCCTTGTTCATAGCCCTGCGATTGCCCAAGGAGCAACGCTCGACCTGACTCGAAATGTTCGCTTCGAAGTATCCCAGCCTGGTTTGATCGCAATCGATCCCTTGGGGTTGGTCTCGCCCCTGGCAAGTGGCACGTTAACCGTCACGGCAACTGCCGACGGCTATGCGCCTGCCCAGATTCCCGTCAAGGTTGAACTCTCGGGCGCGGAGGAGCCAGTCAATTTTTCCAATCAAATCGTTCCGATCTTCACGAAGTTCGGGTGCAACGGTGGCGGCTGCCATGGCAAGCTCGCTGGACAAAACGGATTTCGATTGTCGTTGCTCGGTTCTGAACCTTTAGAAGATTACGAGCACCTCGTTCGCGAATCACGCGGTAGACGTCTATTTCCCGCTGCACCCGACACCAGTTTGCTGTTAACCAAGTCTGTCGGCACTGTTCCTCACGGGGGCGGTCAGCGAATGGAACTCGATAGTCATGAATACCGCTTGCTCCGGCGGTGGATCGCCCAAGCGATGCCGTATGGCGATCCGAATGGTCGCAAGGTAACATCGATCTCCGTGCTACCGTCGGCACGTCAAATGGCCCGAAACACGCAGCAACAACTCAGCGTCATCGCTACCTACAGTGATGGATCAACCGAAGACGTCACACGCACGGTTCAGTATGAATCGAACAACCTCGATATGGCCGAGGTCAGCGTCGGCGGCTTGGTCAGCGTGCGCGACTACGCTGGCGAAGTTTCGATCATGGCAAGATATCTTGGCCAAGTGAACGTATTTCGAGCAAGTGTTCCACTCGGGACGTTGACGCAATCGCTTCCGATCGCGCGCGGACCTGTCGACGAAGCTGTCTTTAACAAATTGAAGACACTGGGGATTCCACCGTCGGGTCTTTGCGATGACGCGACCTTTCTCCGCCGCGTGACTCTTGATATCGCAGGTCGATTGCCAACGGTCGATGAGGTGGAAGCCTTCCGTGCCATAGCGGTTGCAACCGGTGATAACCCGGATGCCATCCAGCAAAGGCGTACCGAAGTCGTCAACCGTTTGCTCGACTCGGCAGACTATGCATCGAATTTTGCATCGAAGTGGTCTGCGATCCTGCGAAACAACCGAACGAGCGAAGAGACTCGGTACGGCGCTTATGCGTTCCATGATTGGCTCCGGCAAGGGTTCTTCGAAAACAAACCCATGAACGTGATGGTTCGGGAGCTTTTGACCGCCACCGGGGACGCTGAAAGTAACCCGGCTGTTATTTGGTTCCGACAAGTCAATAACACCGAATCCCGGACAGAAGACATCGCACAGCTTTTCATGGGCCAACGCCTGCAGTGCGCGCGTTGCCACCATCATCCCTATGAGAAATGGGCTCAGCAAGACTACTACCAAATGGCTGCTTTCTTCTCGACGGTCGATCGACGCGAAGGTGCACTTCCCAACGAACCTCGATTTGTAAGTCGGGTTGGAGCCGCGACGGCCAATCATCCCAAAACTGGACAAGCGTTGCCTGCCACTGGTTTGGACGCGGCGAAGGCGGAGCTTGCAAACTACGAAGACCCACGCGGTGCTCTGGCTCATTGGATGACTTCGCCTACCAACCCATTCTTTGCAAAGTCGATTGCCAACCGCTATTGGAAGCATTTTTTGGGCAAGGGTCTGGTCGAACCCGAAGACGACATGCGAATTACCAATCCGCCCTCGAATCCTGAATTGCTCGACGCGCTGGCTAAGCAGCTTGTCGATTCGGGGTACGACCTAAAGCATCTGATTCGATCGATTTGTAGTTCCACGACCTACCAACTCAGCTCATCGGCGAATGAGCTGAATATCCGCGATACCAACTGCTATTCGAGGTTTTACCCCAAGCGTCTACCCGCCGAACTCTTGCTCGATTGCATCGACACCGTTACGGGCAGTTCGACTGGATTTGATGGAATGCCGGCTGGAACGCGGGCGATGGAATTACCCGACACCTCCTTTGCATCCTATTTCTTGACGGTGTTTGGGCGACCCGACTCTTCGACGGCCTGCGAATGCGAACGGACAAACTCCTCGACACTGGCTCAAAGTCTCCATCTACTGAACTCCAAAGAGATGCAGAGTAAACTCGCATCCGACTCCGGTCGAGCGGCTCAGTGGGCTAGCACCACCGTGGTCGACGCAAGCTTGAGCCCTGCGGAGAACATTCGCAAGACCGCACCGGATCGGATCCGAGAGTTGTATCTTCGGGGACTAGGGCGGGTCCCGTCGGATTCCGAACAAAGCATTGCTATCGAGTATCTGATGCAGCGGGCCGATCGGCTCAAGGAAGCTTACGAAGACCTCGTTTGGGGCGTCGTTAATAGTAAAGAGTTTCTTTTCAACCACTAAGCCGACGCTGACCCATGAGATCGCTTTGTAGTATAAACCCAGCGCTGTGCTGCCTGCTGGTTTTGGGATTCTTGTACGGGGCGGTTCAAGGCGAATCGCCAATCGTTGCTCTCGAAGCGGTGTTTCCCCCAGTGCTCTCGACTGCGGGTCCTAACGCCTTTCGAGTGACAGCAGGAAGGTTCAATCAAGACATCGAGTCACTGGTATTTTCCGATCCGCGAATCACAGCCGTCCTTGATGCCGCTCCGAACCTGCCTCTGGACGACGTAGCTCAAAAGAATTTTGGCCACTTTAGCGTCACGGTCGATCCGGCCACTCCTCCCGGCTACTACGAAGTCTGGGCCGTCGGGCGTTATGGCATCTCGAACCCACGCATCCTTGCGGTGGTAAACACTCCCGTCGAAGTCTTGCCAGGAAACATCGATCCGAAGAACCCTCCCGAGGTGAAGCCAGGTGTATGTTATGTGGGAACCACCAAGAGGAGCGACAAGGTCGTTGTGAAGACCAAGAAGACCGATCATTGGCCGAGATGTTTGCTCGCTGGTCAGGTCTTTGATGCGGCGACCATTCCCGCGATGACCGTGACCGACAGCAAGGCCTTTACCATCAGTCAACTGAGAGCTCAGGGTAAAACGCCTGTGCTTTTTGAAAAGCCAGTTTCGGTGCCAAGTGAACCGATCGAGGATGTGTATTTGAGGATCTACGACTTTCTATTTCGATCCTCGGATGCCACCGTCTTTGCCTTGGTCATCGATCCACCCGAGAACCATCCCCTGCTGAGCACTGCTGGTTGGAAGGCACCCTACAAGGTGTTTTCTGATTCGATTGCTCCGTGGCCGACGGTCGATCCTGTCAGCATTCCTGCCAATACAACGTATCCTGCACCACCATGGCAGACGACCATCGAATTGAGTTCGGCAAAGCCAACGCATGAAATCGAGTTCCCGGTTGCCGAGGGTGCTGTCTATGAAGTCGAAGTTTTTTCAAGTTCCGATTTATCCGATATTCGAATTGTGGCCGATCGCATAACACCTCCTCCGAATGCCCAGCAGGTCGCTGAGATTCAAGCGGCGCTGAACGCACCGGCTGGTACGGCGATCGATCCGGCGATGGAGCAACGGATCAAAGATTATCGAGCTCGAGTGACCATGGCTGGTCGCGAAGTCATCTCCGTGGCTGAGGATGGGGCGGGAGCGGGCACCAAAGCGGTTCGCATGACATCGCTGGATCCGATTTTCACCATCCCTGCAGGGCCTGTAGGTAAAAATGTTCGATTAACCGTAAGCGATCTACAGCTTGCCGCGTCGAGCAAATTCAAATCGCCTGTCACCTTGCGTGTCGGACCTCCGCAACCACGATTCCATGCCGTTGGACATTGGGTACCCGATACGAACAATCCTGCACAAGCCAAGACCACCGGCGTTGGACTCACCAAGGGTGGACAGTGTGCCATGCAAGTGAGTGTTCGCAGGGCTGGTGGGTTCGCTGGACCGATCCAAGTAACTTGTGATGGACTACCTCCGGGCGTATCGGTCTATCCAGCGGTGATCGCACCGGGACAAACAGAAACCCAACTGATTTTTTACGCTGAAGAGAATGCGACCAATTGGGTCGGAATGATCAACCCTGTTGCCAAAGGGAGTTGGACTGATCCTAACAATGTGGCTCAGGAAATTTCTGTGCCGATTCGGGCAAGTACGATCGCGCTTTCGGCATCTGGAGATCGGGGGTTACCACAAGCTCGTTTGTCGAGCCAATGGCCATTGAAAGTGATCGAGCAAGAAATATCGCCGATTCAGATCAAGGCCGGTGATGGTCCCGCCTGGGTGCTTGAGATCCCCTTGGGTGGTAGCGCAAAAATACCGATCAAAGCGGTGCGTCGGCCCGGTGGAGAGCAGAAAGGTGTTATGCGACCTCAGAATGTGCCTGGCAAAGTGACGCTTGGTGAGTTTGAGTTACCTCCCAATGCGGCCGAGGCCACTCCGGAGATCAAAGTCGCTGCCGATGCAGCACCAGGCGAATACACGGTTTGGTTTCAAACCGAAATCATTCTCAAGCAGTCTTTGTACCCTGAATCTCATGCGAGATTGGTAGCGTATCGCGATCGGATCGCGGCCAAACTCGCCGATCCGAATTGGACAGGTGATCGCCCAGCCGCGGAGAAAATCGTTGCAGAAACGAATCCAAAAATAGAAGCGTTGGCCAAGGAGATCGCGCCGAAGGATTTTCCTTCGTTTGTTTCCTCGGCTCCGCTGAGGTTGCGAATTGTTCCAGCACCCGAAGCACCGAAATAGTTCAACCAGTACCCTGATGCCGATAGGCCTTAACCTGTTTTTTCCATCCATGAAAACCAACACCAAATTCTGTCAAGCGATTTTGCTTACTGGGATGCTTCTGAGCAACTCCTTTGTGCATGCTCAAGCACCCGCAGAAACCAAGGATTACGCAAACCATGTTTTGCCGATCCTCAGAGCCAATTGCCTTGCCTGCCACAACACCCAAAAGGCTGAGGGTGGATTGAACCTCGAGTCCTTTGAAAAACTTTCTAAGGGGGGCGACAGCGGTGTATCGTTTGTTTCTGGCAAGGGAGCAGAAAGCGAACTCGTCAAGCGAGTGCGAGCAACCGACGAGTCGGTCATGCCGCCGGACAAGAATGCCGTAGGTGCCAAGCGGCTTACACCAGACGAAGCCAACTTGATTCAAGCTTGGATCGACGCCGGAGCCCCGGCGGGCGTGCTCAAGCCTACAAACGCAGCGCAATGGAAACAGGTTCCAGATACCGTCAGGCCCATGTATGCGATGGCCGCAAGTCCCGACGGACAATGGGTTGCTACCGGGCGGGCTAATCAAACAATTGTCTACCGCTGGCCATCGCTAGACGGTGCAGCCGATGTTGCTTTTTTGGTCGATCCAGCCACACAAACGCAGTTGCAAACACAACTTCCCGTTGCTCACTTGGACATGGTCCAGTCGGTTGCTATCAGTCCAGATGCCGCGAGGATCGCCACCGGTGGCTTCCGTGATATAAAAATTTGGAAGAGGAACACAGCGGTCGCCGAAGATGGATTAGGGGCGCTGTTGAAGGGCGCCCATTCTGTTTCGATCGCTGGCAATGGATTGGCGATTGCCAAGGCGACCCGAGCCCCGACTCTTGAGATCATTCGGGCCGACAAGGGTTCGGTATCCCATGCACTCGAATGCCCAAGCGTTGTCTCTTCGATGGCTTGGAGCAATGACGGAACCAAGCTATGGGTTGTTGGCGAGGACTCGGCAGCTTATCAGTTCACGATTGAGCCCAACGAAACAGGTACAGCCGTTGCGATCAAGCCGACGTTTGTCGGAAAGGTCGAACAGCCACTGAAGGGGTTGGTCAGTAACGATGCGCAGTCTTTCGTAGGCATCACCCCTGAGAAGAAAACTCATTGGTGGAGCTTGACCGCCGG
>JBJSXX010000196.1:0-8618 GCA_046086605.1 Pirellula sp.
GCTACCTGCCTTATCACTACCTGCCTTGTCACTGCCTGCCTTATCACTGCCTGCCTTATCACTGCCTGCCTTATCACTGCCTGCTTGGTCGCTACCTGCTTGGTCGCTACCTGCTTGGTCGTTCATTTGAGAGTTGCCATCAGTTCGCTCAACAGGATTTTCCTGTTGCTTTTCTTTAAGAAACTTTTGGATCTTCTCAAAGGCGCCGCGATCTTGGTTTGTAGATGAGTTACCGGACTGATTTCGACTTGGCTTTGAATCCGTTCTAGAGTCATCGGATACGTCACTCGACGAAGCCGAATTCCCGTTAGCCTCTGAGTTGTTTGGTTTCTCTTGGCCGCTGGGCGAAGCGTTTGAGGGGTTGCTTTGTCCCTTTGTATCCTCTTGATTGGAACCTGATTTTTGGTCTCCAGAATCGGAACCACCTTGCCCGCTGATTGGCGTCCGAGATTGGCTGGGTTCGGATTGGTTTTTCTCTGAAGGATCTTGGTTCTTATTGGTGGGATTTGATTTCGAAGGATCGTTCTTAGGTTTATCTCGGAACTTGTCCCAATCCACTTTTTGCTTTGGACTGGGGTTCTGCGCCTGTGCGATCTTTGGGTCATCAGATGTAGAAGGCTCTTTGGTCTCCTGCGAATTTTCGTCGGGTGTTTCTGGTTCGACGATTCGGACACGCATCGCTTGCGAGAATGCTAATTGCGGATCGAGTTTGCGATTTGCTGGGTTGTGGAAGTTGTCTTTGGCGATACCGACAAGATCGATTTGGTCACCGACTTTTAGTTGGTGGTCGCGTGGCACGAAGACATATTGGGAATTTCTGTTTCTTGGGGTTTCCTCATCACTTGCGGCTTCGAACAACATCTCTTTGAAGATGACTTTTGGTTCTTGAGGGCTAAGTTTATTTTCGACGACTCCTTGGATTTCGACGGAAGTCAGGCCGTAATCTGGATCGCGTGCGTTGAGCTCAATAGAGATCGCTTGATCGATTGGGATTTCAACGGCTAGATTTGAATTCGCTGTAAATTCAATTTCTGGTGGTAGGTCTGGAATGATTTTGACTTGATAGACAATGGGATCATGGTTCGATTCTTTTAGGCTATTAACAGCGTGAATCCTGTAGTTTGTGATCCTCTTTTCTATCGAGTTTTTTCTATCGATGGTTGCCGTCCAGGTTGCTTCAAGCTGCGTTTTATCAACCCGCATGTCGAGGAAATCTCGGGCGCTGATGAACATCTTATTCTGCAGGACTGGATCGAATTCGATCCTTGCTGTTTGCATTTCTTGGTTAGCCACAGCATGGATTTTGGCGACCGTGCCTTCAGGTGCCTCGAAATGACCTTGTTGCGATATGGTGCGTGGTTTGAGTTTGGTGTAGGCGGGGAAGTCTAAATCGATGTGATCGATAGCAACCAGGGGGACGATTTGAATGCGAACATCGAAAGGTCCTGCGACGGCATCGCCTGCATGGATCCAATAGGTCAAGGGTTGATGGAGTCCGCCTGAGTCTTTCCCAAAATCGATTTTGTAATTGATCCCTTGAATTTCTTCATTCATAGGAACCGTTTGTCCACGGACCTGTCCATCCGATAGATCGTATTTCAAAAACACCTTTTCGTTTTTGTGCAATCCTCTGACAGTCACATCAATGGGAATCGAACTTCCTTGCATGATGGTGGTGGCACCGGGTGTGACGGAGGCAAATTGAACACGGGTCGCGGGTGCGATGTTCGACCAAGGCATGAGCATGCGAGCAGTGCTGGTAAGTCCGCTTTTGGGGCTCGCAAGAAAGTAGATCATCGTGCAGAGCAAGCAACCGAAGAAGGCTGCACTGAGTCTGATTAGGTTTGCCGAGTCAGCGACTTGAGAAGCATCGGAGTTTCTTAGAAATCCGAAAGCATACCTGCCGACAAAGTTCAGAACGCTCTTGGGTGCGTTGCTAGCGGTTTGATTGAGTTGAATCCAACTAATTAGGCTGTCTTTGGATCTGGGGTCTTGCAATTCGAATTGCCTCGCTGCGTACTCTGGATGGATCTTGTAGCGCATCGGTGGGAGCACTCGCTTAAAGAACCACCAGAGACTCCAAAGGGCCAGAACAATCCAAAGCAAGAGTCGCACTGGCTTGTTGAATTCCCATAGCCAATGGTCGATCAGAACGAACAGGAAAACGGAGAACAGCAGAACGCTCAGCAAGATCATCCATCCATAAAACAGCTCGGTTTTACGGATATGAACCGCTGCGCTCTGAACAAAGTCCTGGATCGGATCCCGAGCGACAGCTTGACTCATTTTTTTAAAGTCCCATTCCGAGATATCCACCCGACTCGGCTAGCGTTTTATCGAGTTGTTCGAGACGCTGCTTGGTCTTTTCGGAGTCACCGGCTTGAATGAACCGATTAAACTCCTCGATCACTGCGTTGGAGACGGACTCCTCGAACCATTTTACCACATGCTGTTCGAGCCAAGGAACATTTTCCTGGTCGAGTTCAACGGTTAAAACGCATCGAATCGCCTTGGAATCCGAGGGGTCGGTAAAAAGGACGCCTTCGAATTTAAAGGCGATCATCCCTGCGTTTGGGTTGTTGGTTACGTAGAATCTGCAATGCGCGTTGTGCAGAAAATAGTTGTTGTGTGTTCCGTGAATCTGGATCGCACTTTTGATCCTATTCCATTTGGTCACCAGGGCTGGAGAGGCATCCAGAGGTGGATCAAGACGCGTGACGCTCCTGAGTGGCAGGCAGTCGAATTGGACATCGACTGGACGATGTTCGGAGTTGGATGGCATGTCCGTATCCTTGGTGTTGCGTACGAGTTCTAGAGTCCTGCGAAGGCCTGCGTGAGCAGATCCCGTTCTTCGAGTTTATGCGACCTTAGGGAACCGGTAGCCGGGCTGGCCGATTCGGGTCTAGAGATCAGCATCAAAGGATAGGCCTTAGCGATCTCATCGCCCCATCGCATTTTCACGAATTGCCAAGCTCCCATGTTGCTTGGTTCATCTTGGTACCAGTAGACAGGAGTGCCCGCAGGGTACTTTGAAAGGGCTTCTAGCACGTGCGCTGGATCCATGGGGTAGAACTGCTCGATGCGAATAAGGGCAACGTCATCACGCCCCAATTTTTTGCGTTCTTCGAATAGATCATAGTAGGCCTTTCCGGAACTCATCAAGACGCGACGAGTGGTTTGGTTTGCAGGCCGATCATCCGGAAGGATCTTCTTGAAAGTTCCATTCTCAATCTCATCAAGGACAGAAGTGCATCCTGGATGTCTAAGTAGACTCTTGGGAGTCAATACGATCAGTGGCTTGCTCCACTTGGACCTTACTTGACGTCGCAGCAGGTGGAAGTACTGCGATGGTGTCGATGGCTGAGCGACGATGACATTATGCTCGGCTGTCAGCAGCAGGAGACGTTCTAAGCGAGCACTGCAATGCTCTGGCCCTTGGCCTTCGAATCCATGAGGCAGTAGCATGACCAGACGGCTAAGGCGTTTCCATTTGTCTTCTGCACTTGTGATGAACTGATCGACGATGCACTGAGCGACGTTCCAGAAGTCACCGAATTGGGCTTCCCACATGACGAGTCCTTCTGGGCAATCGAGGCTATAGCCGTATTCGAATCCTAAAACAGCGGCCTCCGAGAGTGGACTGTTTACGATCTCGACACGGGCTTGGCCTTGTCGCAAGTGCCCCATGGCCATGAATCGAGCATTGTTGTCGACATCATGAAGAACCGCATGCCGATGGGAGAAGGTGCCTCGTTCGACATCTTGGCCTGAGAGCCGGATAGGATGTCCTTCGACTGCCAGGGATCCGAATGCGAGAACTTCGCCGGCGGCCCAGTCCAGTTTGGCTTTTCCGGTGGCCATATCGCGTCGATCCTCAAGAACCCGCGCAATCTTTTTATTGACGTGGAATCCAGAGGGTACTTGGCTAACTTTATCGAGCAGTTCGGTTGCCATTTGGCGATTGATAGCCGTTGTTGTTCCTAATTCGGCGGGTTCGGGGCCACCGAAGTAACCCTGCCATATACCGGTCATGGTTTGAAGGTCATGGACAAACGGTTCGCTCTTTGCCAGCTCGAATTCACGAGTGAGTTGCTGATGGCGTGCTTCGGAGATCGCGTCTGCTTCTAAACGGCTCATGCCGTTCATACTAAGGAGGTGTTCTAGGTACGATTCGCGCACCCCTTTTTTAGCATCGATGGCTGCATACATCAGGGGTTGGGTAAATCGTGGTTCATCCGATTCGTTGTGTCCAAGTTTGCGATAAGCGTACATGTCGATAACGACATCCTTCTCGAATTGCTTGCGGAAATCCATCGCAAGAGCAACGACTTGGGCGACTGCCTCAGGGTCTTCCCCGTTGACATGGAAGATCGGGATTTCGAGCATCTTGGCGATGTCCGTCGCATAGGTGCAACTACGACCGTGATCCGGTTCGGTTGTGAACCCGACTTGATTGTTGATCACAACATGCAGAGTACCCCCGGTTCGGTACCCGGACAGTTCGCTGAGGTTCAGAGTTTCCTGAACGACACCTTCTCCGATAAAAGCAGCGTCGCCATGGATCAAGATGGTCATGTTATCGGTTCGATGAACATCACCGTCTCGGTCTTGTTTGGATCGGCATCGGCCCAAGGCCACTGGGTTGACGAACTCCAGGTGACTGGGATTAAAGCAGAGGGATATGTGAAGTTTTTGACCTGCGCGAGTTGTCCAATCGCTGCTGTACCCCATGTGATATTTGACGTCACCACCACCGCGGAACATCTCCGGGTTGGGGTCATCGAATGACCAAAAGATACTCTGCGCTCGCTTACCCATAATGTTCGCTAAAACATTCAGTCGGCCTCGGTGGGCCATGGCCATAACGACGTTTTTGACCCCTTGCTCGCCAGCCTTTTCCAGGGACAGATCCAATAGGGGAATGAGGCTTTCGGAACCCTCAAGTGAAAACGTTTTTGAACCGGTGTACTTTTTGCGAACGAATTCTTCAAAAAGCGTTGCATCGGTCAGCCGCGTGTAAATTCGATTCTGTACTTCTCGGGACAACTGCAATCGGTTCTCCGTTGATTCCATCCGTCTTTGGAGCCATTCGCGAATGGTCCGATTATCGATGTGCATGAACTGAGCACCGATACTGCGGCAATAGGTTTCGCGAAGCTTATCGATGATATCGTTGAGTGTGCGACCGTTGGTGTAGTGGATGTTTGGTGCAGAAAAAGGTCTTTGCAGATCCTCTTGGGTAAGTCCGTAGGCTTGTGGATCGAGTTCAGGAAGTGTTTTACGATTGAACCCCAGCGGATCGATCTTGGCAGCCAAGTGCCCTCTTACCCTGTACTCGCGAACCAACTGATCGACACGTTCCTGCATCCTGGCCAACCATAGAGCATCGGGCACTTGGTTGGAGGTTCCATAACCATCGGCGGCGACCGATTCGGCAACTAGGCTTTCGGATTGAGCGCTTAGGGAGAAATCCTCAAAGTACCTTCGCCAAGTCTCCGAGACGCTCGAAGGGTCATTAATGAAGCGAACATACAAGTCATCGATGTAATCGAGACTGGTGGTATTCATGGCAGTTTTCTGATTCTGAGTTGTATGGATCGGAATTGGGATCGTCCGAGCCATGAAATAGTCGCATTGAGGATTCGAGTGCCCTTGGGTGGGTCTCAAAGGTATTCCAGACGCCTTTGAGGGGTACCAAGGGTGGGATGCGATCCATCCTGACTTTCCGGACTCGTCAAATTATACCTGCGCCATTCGGTCGCGGTAATGGCGTTTTATCAGTTCAATTGTGAATTTTGAGTCAATCGGGAAATTTCTGGTCGCTGGGACTTGCCCACTCCGGGCAACTCAAGAAACGGGTCCCGCGAAAGCGGACTTGATTCGCTTTTCTCTCGCTGTTTACACTCCCAAATTGAAAGTCCCGAGCCAATGAGGAAAGGAATCCAATGCCGACAGCGAAATCTACCCAAGCACGCCGTTTTTTTGCCAAGAATCTCCTGACAGGCTGCCTTTTAGTTCCAAGCCTACTCCTCACCCCCCCGAGCTTGCTAGGGCAAGATCGCACCAGCCCCCCCGCAGGGCAGGGGGCCAAAACGCGACTCTCAGGTACACAGGCCTCGGCTCGCAACAGCATCAAGGACAGCGATACAGCGACGGCTCCCAATGCCGAGGCTGGACCAGCGATTGTCGCTCTGGTCAATAGCCAGAAAATCACTTTGCAGGATCTTGCCAATCTATGCGTGATGCGTCATGGCGAAGAGGTTTTGGAGAACATGGTCAATCGGTACTTGATCCTCCAAGCATGCCAAGAACGCAAAATCGAAATCAGTCAAAAGGATGTCGACGACGAAATTGGTCGGATCGCATCGAAGTTCAATTTAAGCGTACAGATGTATTTGAAGCTTCTGGATACCGAGCGGGACATTCGACCCGAGTACTACGCCTCGGATATCGTCTGGCCGATGCTGGCTCTTCGCGAACTGAGCAAGGAGATGCTCAAGGTCTCACCTCAGGACATCGACCGTGCGTTTCAGAGCGAATTTGGACCGAAGGTTCAAGTTCGTATGATCGCCTGCAAGGATGCAGCGAAGCTTCAGCAAATTCACCAGCAAGCTACCGCGAACCCCGATTTGTTCAAAACCTTGGCAAGAGACCACTCCGAGGATCCAGCCAGTGCAAGCGTCGAAGGGCTTTTGCCACCGATTCGAATGCATACTGGCGAAGACGAACTTGAACGAATCGCTTTTGCTTTGCAGCCAGGCCAGATCTCCGATGTTTTCAAAGTCGGTGATCTGAGTGTCACCTTGCAATGCGTGCGCCACATGCCCCCGGCCAATCCACCTGCCGCCCAATTGGCAGAGATCCAAGCCAGGATCAAAGCCGAGCTTGAAGAGCAAAAACTGCGTCAATCAGCAGAAACGATCTACACCCAGCTACGAAGTCGCGCTCAGATTGTTACGGTGCTGGGCCAACAACAACTTCAACAACAATACCCAGGCGTTGCGGCTGTGATCAACGGACAAAGCGTCACCATGGAGATCCTCGAAAAGGAATGCGTCAAACGCTTTGGCACGAAAATTCTCGAAGGTGAAATCAATCGCAAGCTCGTTGAAGATGCACTTGCCAAAAGCGGCCAAACGGTAACTCAACCAGAAGTCGACCAAGAGATCCGAAACACCGCGTTGTTCTATGGTTACATCAATTCCGACGGCACACCCGACGTCCAGCGTTGGATCGCCGATGTACTGAGCGACAAGGGCAAGACCGTCGAGATGTATATTCGAGATGCCGTTTGGCCTACCGTAGCACTGAAAAAGCTGTGTGCTGATCAAGTCCAGGTCACCGAAGAAGATATCCGCATGGCCTTCGAGGCCAACTATGGCCAACGAGCAGAGATTCTCGCGATTGTATTGAGCAACCAACGGACTGCCCAAGAAGTCTGGGAAATGGCAAGAAGCCGCAACACCGAACAGTTCTTCGGAGAATTGGCCAATCAGTACTCGGTTGAACCAAGCTCAAGAGCCAATTTTGGAAAAGTACCACCGCTTCGCAAATTCGGTGGACAAGCAAACTTGGAAAAAGCCGCCTTCGGCTTGAAACCAGGCGAAATGTCCGGCATCATCGAAGTCGGCGGACAATATGTGATTCTCAGATCCCAAGGATTCACCGAACCGGTTGTCCAAGACATCAACGCAGTTAAAGAGGATCTCGCCAAAGAAGTGCGTGAGAAGAAACTCTCGAAACAAATGGATACGATGATGGCCAAGCTTTCTTCGGAGGCCCAAATCACCAATATCCTCAACCCCAAAAAGAGCAAGGTTGGAAATACTGAGATGCAAGCTTCGCTCGATGAACTGAAAAAGACCGAAGTCAAACGATGACACGCCCAAACCGTGGCGAGCGTCGGTCGGTTCCTTGCAATCGTCGGACACCTATCGACGTTTCCATTGTTGCAAAACATGTCCCAAGCTTCCCTTTGGTCGGAAAGCTTCAAGTACAAGAAGTCGAACAGTGGCGACAGTCGCTCAAAGCAAAAGGTAAACGCATTGGCTGGAATGCGATCTTAGCTCACGCCTACGCACAGGTCTCGATGCAAATTCCAGAGCTTCGAGATGTGTACGTTGCTCGTCCTGTTCCTTATTTCTACCGTCATCCTGAGCCCATCGCATCGCTGACGATCCACCGCAAGGATGCTAGCGGTGCGGAGCGCCTGATTTGGGGCAGGATCGTTTCACCTCAAAACTATTCACTTGAGGATTTGCAGTCCAAAATCGATTGCTTGTGCTCAAGCCCGATCCAGGAAGTCTTCAGTGACGGTTTGCGACTTGAGAACCGCATAGGACCGATTCGCCGCCTCAACTGGTATCTGCTTATGCGTTGGTGCGGGCGAAAAAGGGCAAAGCATCTTGGGACATTCAGTATCTCAAGTCTCGGACATTTAGGGGCTTTGAACCTTCATCATCCCATCGTGACTGCAACGAGTCTTGCGATGGGCCCAATTAGCACCGATGGACTTTGTGATTTAGCGATCATCTGCGATCACCGCGTCATCGATGGTGTCCTGGCTTGTGAGGCGATCAAAAAACTAAACCGCACTATTAGGTCTGTTGTTTGTAACA
>JBJSXX010000197.1:0-29801 GCA_046086605.1 Pirellula sp.
TCGAGATCAAGCAACAGGACATCAGCGTGGTGATCAACAATGGCATCGCAGTTACCGAGATCAATCAAGTCTTTCTCAATACTGAGAATCGCATCGTCGAAGCGCTCTACACCTTTCCTGTACCAAACGGCGCAAGTGTTAGCAATTTCAGCATGGTCATCAACGGCAAAGAGATGGTCGGAGAGGTGGTCGAAAAGAAACGAGCGCGACAGATCTACGATAGTTACAAGTCAACTAAGCGGGATCCTGGACTCCTCGAACAGGTCAACTACAAGACGTTCGAGTTACGGGTCTTTCCGATCCAACCGCAGGCAGAGCAGCACATCAAAATCGTTTACTATCAGCAACTGGATTTCGACCACAACAATGCAACCTACGTGTATCCTCTGGCTACGACGACCAAAGCGGTGATCAACGAAAAAACATCTGGCCGATTCTCCATGACAATGGACATCAAGAGCCAGATACCAATCACCAAGGTCTACAGCCCCTCTCATTCACAAGATTTTGTTATCAATGCTCACAACGACAATTATTCACGAGCCAATATGGAGCTCACCGCAGGGGATCTTAGCCGCGATGTCGTAATCGCATTTGATACTGAGCGACCTCATACTGGGGTTGATCTTATCGCAAACAAACAAGCTGATGAAGACGGCTATTTTATGCTGACGATGACAGCCGGCAAAGAACTTGAGGAGTACGGGGCAGGGATGGATTACGTCTTTGTCGTTGATATTTCAGGAAGCATGGCGGATCAAGGTAAACTAAGACTCGCAACGAGTGTCGTCGATGCTTTCGTCGACGAACTGGGGGTCGAAGATCGCTTCGAGATCATAGCCTTCAATAATGCTCCCAATCTTCACTTCCAATCCCTGCAATCGGCGATCGATGACAACAAAAAATCTGCAGCAGAGTTTCTCAAGGATCAGCGAGCCGTTGGCGGTACCGTCCTGCGTCCGGCGATCACGACCGCTTACAAATACAAGGATGCCGATCGACCTTTGAACGTTGTGGTTCTTTCTGATGGCATGACTCAGCAAAACGAACAAGCTGAACTTATTGGACTTATCGGAAATGCACCGTCATCAACCCGAGTTTTCTGCGTGGGAATCGGGAATGAAGTCAACCGACCATTGCTCAAGCAGCTTTCTGAGCGAGCCGGTGGTCTTGCTGCTTTTGTTTCGTTACAAGACGATTTCAAGCGTCAGTCACAAGCCTTCCGAAGAAAGCTTATGAGGCCTGTGGCGACCAATGTCCGTATCAAACTAAATGGAGTCGAAACCTACGACGTTTTACCCGAAGTGCTCCCTGACCTTTTCTATGGTGCACCTTTGCGGATGATCGGTCGCTACAAGCAAGGTGGGGTTTCTCAAGTTAGCGTCAGTGGTGAAGTCATGGGCAAGCCGTTTGAACAAAAAATCGATATCAACTTGCCTAAGTCGAGCGACGATAATCCAGAGATCGAACGCATGTGGGCTTACTGCCGCGTCGAACAACTCATGAGTCAAATGCGTGAGAGAGGTGCCTCTCCAGAAAAAGAAGCAGAAATCGTACGCTTGTGCGAAGGTTTCTCGATCGCTAGCGAATACGCATCATTCATTGTTCTAGAAAACGACTCTGAATATCAACGCTGGTCGATTCAACGCCGTAACGCTACTCGCGTTCGAAGAGACGACGCTGCTCACAACCGACTTCAAGTCCAACTCGAACGACTCCGTGAGCAATCGCTAGCAGACATCGGCCCGAGCAAGAGTCCATCGAGCTCCAAGCCAGTCGACACACTCAGCGATTCGTCGAGCGCCCCAATCGCCGAGCGCACACCGGTAGCAAATCGACCTTCAGATCTGTTCTTGCCAACGACCACCCCCTCGGCTCCCATTGCCTCCGATTCAGCAAGCTCCGCGCCTCAGACTCGTTTCAACGAATCCTCACGCAATGTCCAAAGACCGAGTGGTGGTGGGTGTGGGGGTGGAGCCATCGATCCAATTAGCTGTGCGATTGCTCTTGGAATGGCCGGTGCATCAGCATGGGCAGCCGGTCGTCGTCGCAGCACCAAGTCCGAACCCAGTGAAACCAAGAACTGATTGGGCTTGCCCTTCTCAATGATTCAATCCACGTTAGCCGATCTGCCTGTGAGCCGATCGGCTAACTGGATTACCCAAAAGATAAAACCTAGGGATCAAACGCGATGCATGGCCTTCAAAGTATTCATGAGTATTTTCGCAGGGCTCCTGCGGTCTTTTGTTTGAGTGTACTGGTTATAGCTGCATTTGCATGCCCAGGCTTAGAACAAGGAATGGAATTCAAGTTTGCAGATTTAGGAGTATCCAACATCCTTCAAATGATCGGATGCAATTGTTTGCATTGGTCTTTGAGCCATCTGTTTTGGGATTTAATGATGTTCTATTGCATTGGACGTCTTTGCGAGATGCAATACCAAAGGAATTTTAAGTGGGTAATGCTGATTTGTGGACCTACCATACCGCTTTCGGCTCTCATTGCCTGTCCTGACCTAGGCTCATACCGCGGTTTGAGCGGTATCGATACAGCATTATTTGGATTGCTTGGAAGCCATCGATTGCGAGAAGCTTTTGACAAGCGGGATACACAAGGAGCGATAGTCAATGGACTTCTCCTTATGGCAATGGTCTTAAAAATTATCTACGAACTGATCTGGAAACACACCCTTTTTGCCGACGATAGCACCTTTACACCCATTGCAAGTGCTCATTTGGTTGGTGCCGTTATTGGTGTCAGTGTAAGCGTACTTGATCCGGACCGTATCAACGCAGAATCGGCAGCGCGATGCGGCTAGGGAAATTCGGACCGCGAAGCAAACTGTGGATGGCACTTTGAAAGTCTTCCTCTTTGGCCAAGAAGATGTTATCCACATACTTTTGCGGATTGCGGTCAATAAACGGAAACCAACTGCTCTGAACTTGGATCAGGATCCGATGGCCAGGTTGAAACGTGTGAAAAACATCGCTCAGTTCAAAAATCACCCTCGTCGCCTCGCCGGGCACCATCGGTTTGGGCTCTTGAAATCCATCACGAAACCGTCCGCGAATCACCCCGGCTCGCACGAGCTCCTGCCTTCCGGAATTGATGTTCTCTCGCGCATCCCGATTCCGTCCCGTCGATCCGAGAACACCAGGATACTCATCGACGATCTTCACAACCCAATCGGCATCGCTTTGCGTCGATGTAACCCAAAGTTCGACTGGGATTGGGCCTGCTAAAGTTACGGAGTCCTTGAGCACCTCGCTGCGATAAACCAAAACATCTGGACGCCAACTCGCAAAACGCTGATCCTCGGTGACATAGTCCCTAGCCCAGTTGTTGGTGATCTCCATCGTATAGGGAACTGGTTTGCGAGGATCGCTCGGATAACTATCTGAACCTTTGGTTACCTTTGCCGCGTCGGTCATCAGCATGCCATCTTGGCCAAAGTAGTAACTGGTCGATACGACCTCGGCAGGTGGCCAAGTGGCAAACTGTCTCCATCGGTTCGCGCCGGTCTCAAAAGCGGTCATCTCAGGCATGTACCCATTGCCAGCACCTCGCAAGTGATGCTCGAAAAAGGGTAGCAAGACGTTCTGCTGATACCACAGTGATGTTGGAAATCCAAACTCGGCTTGCCCAAGCTTGGATCCATCATCACCAGCCCATTGGCCGTGGTACCAAGGCCCCATGACCAATCCGTTTGAGATTCCTGGGTTCTGTTTCTCAATGGCTTCATAGGTTGCCAGTGGGCCATAGAGGTCCTCCGTGTCATACCATCCACCGACAGTCAATACCGCCGCTTTGATGTTCTTCAGATGAGGCAAAATGTTTCGAGCTTGCCAAAAGGCATCGTAGTTTGGATGCGCTTCGATGTCGTTCCAAAAACCGATCTCATCTTTGAAGTACCGAGCGTCGACATTGCTCAGTGGTCCCAAGTCCAGATAGAACTGATAACCATCGCGTGTGGGAAACTGAAATCCACTCGCCGATTCGGTCGTCGGCACCGGTCTTGCTTTCCCAAACGATGAGAAGAAACTAAAACCCATCGGCAGTACAAATGCTCCATTGCGATGGAAGTCATCAAAGAACCAATCGGCGATCGGAGCCTGTGGCGATACAGCCTTGAGTGCCGGATGCGAGTCGATTGCGCCTGCGGAAGTATAAAAGCCTGGGTACGAAATCCCCCATTGGCCAACGTGTCCATTGTTTCCCGGCAGCGACTTGACCAAGTACTCGATCGTATCGTAAGTATCGGTGCTCTCGTCGATGCCGCCGATCGATCCGGCCACCTTGGGTACATGAGGTCGCATATTGACGAACTCCCCACCACTCATGTACCGACCTCGAACATCTTGGAAAACAAAGATGTATCGGTTTCTCTCAAACTCGGGACTTGGGCCGAGTCGAGTTTTGTAGGAGCTCAAGCCATAAGGTCCGACACTATAGGGTGTGCGGCTCAAGAGAATGGGATACTTTTTAGAGGGGTCAGGATCGTTCGGAGCGTAGATGCTTGTAAAAAGCTCGACTCCATCACGCATCCGGATCCGAACCTCGGACTTCGTGTAGTTGGCTCGGATGTAGTCGGCCCTCGGATCGGTCTGCGGTTTGTTGTCCAATTGGGCTCTGGACTGTCCATCGAGCAATACTACCTGGAAAACACACGCCCAAATCGCGGCAAGACAAGTGGCTCGAAAGTGCCGGTATAGATTACACTGCTTGCTCGGTATCATTGCAAACTTGGCTTTCATTCAAAGGGTTAATGCAGCCTGAGGGATCTACCCCCTAAAAGGTTCTGCGGATTTTAGATTCTAATCGATACGATGAAGTCTCGACCCACGAAAGCCAAACGAACTCTCGCCGATTTTATTCGCGGAAACCCCGTCGATACTCCCGAAGAGCTAGCCGAGTTGTCGCTCGAGGAGCCTGTGGCAATACCTAGCCCGCCAGCGCAAAGCGAAACCAAAAAGCCTGCGAAAAAGAAGAAGTCCTCGCCTAAATCGCCTCCAAACGATTCTCCGGTTCAAGACCCAAGCCCAACGCCTGCCAGCGATGAGTTGCCCGCAGTTGCCAACCCTGCACCCGCATTTCTCGATGCGATCGCCGACCTAGCGGACTTTCGAACCTGTCTTAACCGTTGGGTCAAGAAAGACGCGTTCTACTGGGATGGAGCTTGGCTCGGTGCTGTCGGTCCGCTGGCCTGCAGTGCTCAAAGAATCCTCAAGCGGCCTTTGCTGATCCTCGTAGCCCACCACCAAGATGCCGAAACCCTGGCTCGCGATATCGAATTCTTTCACGACAACAGTTGCCTTGTTTTTCCCCCAGCATCCGAAGATCCCGAAGAGGACTCGCTACAACAACAGGAAGTCATCCAGCGGTTGCAGGTTCTAGCCGAGATCGAACGTCAATCCTCGGTCCCTCACAGCACGCCTCCCATCGTGATCACGACTCTCCAGGCCCTCATGTGCAGCGTCCCGAGTCCGGATCAACTCCGCAACGATCGACGGGTTTTGCAAGTTGGTAAGACCGTGGATCTTGCTGAGCTTAAGCAATGGCTAGCGGCATCGGGCTACAAGGTAACGACCGCGGTGCAGTTGGCAGGTGAGTTCACCGCGCGCGGCGGGATCCTCGATGTATTTCCACCCGATGCACCTGAACCTTACCGTATCGAATTCTTTGACAACGAGATCGAATCGATCCGTTCGTTCGATACCGTTTCGCAGCGATCGATTCAGCGGCTCGATCGCGTCGATCTGCTTGCGGCAAGCGATGCAACGCGCGAGGAAGCAATCCTGCTGGACTACTGCAACGAAGATTGGATGGTCTTGTTCAGCGAACCTACTGCAGGGCTACACCATGCAGCAGCCTTCCGCGCACGAATCCCTTTTCCAGAGCGATTTCGGGATCCGATCGAAGTCTACCAGCAGTTGCAAAAGTATCCCTTTGCACAAATCGGACAACTCGCTGCCGAAGGTTACTCCGGAGACCTAGTCCGCATCCCGATCAGCGATGTGCAACGCATCGGAGGCGAACTCGAAAACATCCCAAAGGAAATCGATGCATGCTTGGGCCCCGATCGCCGCGCAGTGATCGTCTGCATCAACGACGGCGAACTGGCCCGGATGAAAGAGATCATCGAGAATTGCCAAGCAGCCCAATCAGGGCGGGTTGTTCTGGTCGTCGGACTTCTGAGCAGCGGATTTGAAATACCCAATGGGGCCTTCATCCTGACGGTCAATCAAATCCTTCGCCGCGCGATGCTCAAGCGATCGAGTCGCAAGCATGCGTCCCGAGCCATCGACACCTTCTTGGACCTCAAGCCAGGGGATTTGGTCGTTCACCTCTCGCACGGCATTGCGATCTATCTCGGGATGGAGATCATCAGCAGGGAGGGGCAAAAGGTCGAGCACTTGATGCTCGAGTTCGACGGAGGAACCAAACTGTATGTACCAACAGCCAACATCGATCTTGTCCAGCGATATATCGGTGGTACCAAGACGCGACCGAAATTGGCAAAGATCGGCGGGCAAGCTTGGGCGCGTCAAAAGCAAGCAGCTCGAAGCGCCGTGCAAGACATGGCTGCCGAACTACTAGAGCTCCAAGCCCAACGACGCGCCCTGACAGGCATCTGCTTTAAACCTGACTCGATCTGGCAAAAACAATTCGAAGCCTCGTTCCCTTACGAAGAAACCCCCGATCAATTGACAGCCATCGAGGCGACCAAGAAGGACATGATCTCGACGCGTCCCATGGAACGACTGATCTGCGGTGATGTGGGCTTCGGTAAGACCGAAGTCGCCATGAGGGCTGCTTTCAAGGCCGTCGAGAGTGGTTACCAAGTCGCAGTGCTCGTGCCGACTACTGTACTTGCCGAACAGCACTTCAAAACGTTCAGAAAACGGATGGCTGAGTTCCCATTCGAAATCGCTAAGCTCAGTCGGTTTGAATCCAACGCCGAGCAAAACGAAACCTTGAACAAGCTCGCCAAGGGGCAAATCGATATCGTCATCGGAACTCATCGCATCGCTTCCTCGGATGTCAAGTACTTTAACCTCGGTCTACTCATCATCGACGAAGAGCAAAAGTTTGGAGTCGAACTCAAGGAACGTCTTAAGAAGACCGCAAGCAAGGTCGATGTGCTCACGCTTTCGGCCACCCCAATCCCACGAACATTGCATATGTCGCTTGTGGGTATCCGAGACATATCGAACCTCGAAACACCTCCAGAGGATCGCATGTCGATCGAAACCCGCGTGGTTCGATGGAACGACTCGATGATCCGCAACGCGATCCTTCGCGAACTCAATCGCGATGGACAAATCTACTTTGTTCACAATCGAATCGAGGACATGCATAGCGTTGCGGCAAGACTACAACGGATTGCACCCGAAGCCCGCATCGTGATCGGACATGGTCAAATGGCCGAACATGGACTCGAACAAGTCATGCTCGACTTCATCGAACATCGAGCCGATATTCTCTTGTCGACTACGATTATCGAAAGCGGATTGGACATCTCGAATGCCAATACGATGTTCATTGACGAAGCCGATCGTTATGGACTGTCCGAGTTGCATCAGTTGCGAGGTCGCGTCGGTCGGTATCGAAATCAAGCCCACTGCTATCTGCTCGTCGATCGCAATAAACACCTCAACCCCGATGCGGCACGGCGACTCCATGCGATCGAAGAGTTCTCGCAACTCGGAGCAGGCTTTGGTATCGCCATGCGAGACCTGGAAATCCGTGGTGCAGGCAACTTGCTAGGAACCCAGCAAAGCGGCCATATCGCCGCAGTCGGATACGAACTGTACTGCCAACTGCTCGACCAAGCCGTTCGGCAAATGACCAAGTCCCCGCTGAAACTCAGCCTTGATGTCGATATCCAATTGCCTGTCGAAGCCTATCTGCCACCCGAATACATTCAGGACATGCGGCACAAAATCGACGTTTACCGCCGCATCAGCCGCCTGCAAGACATCCAGTCGATCAGTCAAATGCGACAAGAGCTCGAAGACCGATTCGGACAAATCCCAAGGCCCGTCGAACGCCTTTTGGAAATCGCCCAGCTCAAAATGGATGCGACCCTCTGGTCGATTAAGTCCATCGAAGTCCAACACCATTACTTGTGCTTTACCTACAGCGATCATCGCCGAATCTCCCAACTAGCCCAAAAGCACGCTGGTAAACTTAGGCTCGTCGAACGAGACATGCAGGCATTTTGGTCTTTGGCGCAAGCCACACCAATCGAACCAGGCGAACCAAATGTGGCCGAATTGCTTGCGAAAATCGATTTGCTAGCAGTCATTCAGGCGATCTTGCACTGGTAGACCCGAATCATCTACCCTTGGGCGACCCTTACCGTCGGGTAAGCGTGTTTCGAACAAGGTTTTATCGGGATGGGATCGCGGATGCTCCATTCGCAAATGGATCGTACAAACAGATATCTTCGATACTCGGTCATTCGATACGTCGCAGCATCGTTGTGCCTTGGTTGGCTCATAGCAACTGCCGGTTCATGTTGGGCTCAGGTCGAGCAAGCATCAGCAAATGAACCGATCGAAGACTTACGCCCGTCGGGCAGTGGAGAGCTGTTTGCTGCTAGTTCCATTGTGGCCGTTGTGGGTGAAGAGCGAGTGCTCGTAGGTGATCTTTTTCCAGCCGAAAAAGTAACCATCGAGATGCTCAACAACCCCGAGTTCCAATTGCACTTGCGCAAATCCCTGAAGATGTCGATCCAGCAAAAGTGCCTCGCCCAGTACTTCGTCAATTCGCAGGCTACGGGTAAGCCCAAGAAAGAGCGTGACGATATTCGCTCGAAGATGATGTCTAAGACCGCTGAGATTTTTCGAACCAAGGTGCTGCCTGAGCAAGTCAAGAAGGCGAAGCTCGAGACAGAAGCCGAGTTCATCGAACTGCTTGAATCCCAAGGTACCTCGCTTGCTTCAATGATGCGATCTTTTGCAGAACAGGTATGGGCCGATCAAGCTCTCCGCGAGGGTGTTAAAGAAAAGCCGACCGTATTCCTTGACGAGATGCAAGATTATTACGACAAACATCCCGATCAGTGGCAGCGTCCATCGCGCGCAAGGTTCCGGATTATGTCGGCGGTCTTTAGCAAGTACCCGGATCGTCAGTCCGCTTATCAAGCCATCGCTGAGATGTGGAATCAAGTTTACTTTGGTGGTGCCCCATTCGAAGCCGTCGCCAAAAAACTCTCGACAGGTTTCTCTGCCGACGAAGGAGGCAACTTTGATTGGACCAGACAAGGAGCCCTTAAGAGCAAACCGATCGACGAAGCCGTCTTCTCGATCCCGGTCCGAGCCTTGAGCAAAGTCATCGAAGACACCGAAGGCTTCCATGTCGTCGAAGTCCTCGAGCGTCAAAACGCTTATCAGATGACCTTTCCTCAAGCGCAGGGAGAAATCAAAGAGTCGATCCTAAAGACGAAAAGAACGCTGCAGGAAAACGAATACAAAAAGAAAATTCAAGACTTAACGCCGATCTGGACTCGCTGGCCTGAAGATATCCCAGGCTCTAGGGATCTGAGCGAGATTCTGTAGACGGATCGGACGGATCAACGAACTTTCTTAGTAGATCCGGCGGCGATGGGATCGACAATCGGTGGCAAACTCGGTTGCACCTTCTGTTTTGAGTCCGAGACAGCGATCGCTAACCAGCCTTGCTCCATCTGAAGCTGGGAAACTTGCATGCCTTGAGCAAGCGGATTGCTGATCAACGATTCTGCAACCATCGGTATCGCCGAATTGCCCGCGAACACCTTGGTGAATATCGCTCGGATCGGGAACCGATCCTTGGATCCCAAGCGATGTCCATCGATGCTGATCAGCGGATCCCGTTCCAGAGAGGCTCGCAAGACCTCGACGGTCGGAATGTACGATGTGCGAACCGTAAAGTTCTTCAGTTGGATTCGGCCCGGTTGTTCGAGCGAAGCGATTCGAAGCGTCAGCCACATTCGTCCCTCTGCAAACTCGATCGTCATCGGATGGACGTCCATGAATCGAATATTGACATCCTCTGGGGTATCCTCAGGCAGTGCGAAAGGTGGCTGCAGGAGTATCTGAGCAATCTTGTCGGCAAGTTGGCGAATCGTCCAGTCGCGGTCGGTCGGGATCGCTTGAGCGATCAAATTGTTGATTGCCGATTGATGCAACTGTACCGACAACAAGCTCTCCGAAGGGGCAAGCGGCCTTGGCGTATACGCTGCGATTTGATTGGCTCCCGCGACGCGATATCTTGCAACCAGCCGAGAATCGGTCGACTGCATATCGAGAATCATCGGTTGAAGATCCAACGAATGGAGGGGGCCGATAAGTCGCTTGTCGAACTGCTCTTGTGCCCGATCGATGTTGGTTTGAAGTTGCTTGTTGAACTCATCGTCGGTCTGTTTGGCAATCATCCGTTGGGAGATACGCTTGGCGATCGTCTTTTTCTCATTGAACTCTTGCTTGGCGACATAACGCACCATGTCACCGATGATCGGCATCTGGTCCCAGTTGGTCGAGAACTTGCGAAGCGACTCTTGGGATTGCACGTTGGCAGGTTGACCGTTGATCGAGAGCGAAGCTGGATCGATCCGGATCTCTCGAACCGACTGCACCTTGGCGTTGCTCGAATTGTAGAAAGTCGCTCCGCTTCGACTGCTTCGCGTATTGGATTGAATGTTTCCATCGAGGTTCAAGGCGAGCTTCCAACCGCTTGTGTCGGGCAGGAAGTCGACTTGCAGGTTTGTCTGAATCTTGCTGGCACCTTGCGTGTCGGCACCAAGAATTCGCTGCTGAACTGGTCGTGTGGAGACTTGATCCTTGGGCATGAGTCGATTGACGAAGTCCTCGGACACACTTAAGCGAACATTCGCATTTCGGTACTGCTGATTCAACGCGTTGGCGATGGCATACTGAGTCTGCGAGTCAGCAAATCTCAAAGACTGAATCGCTTCTGCCACATCCACACAGCTACGATGCACCGAAGTCTCCTCAATCGATTCGAGGTCGAGCAGTAGCTTGCGGTAATCGACAGGGATGACCGTCAAAGGACGAACATCTTCGGCCAGTGTTTGTATTTCACGACTCGCGAGAACTTTCTTTTGGTCTTCGCTCACGCGGCTAAAGGTCAATCGACCGAGAAACTCCTGGGCAATCAGAATCTGTTGCTCCTGACTTTCAAGGCTTCCGTTAGAGAGTTTCTCGATTTGGTCAAGCATCAAGAAATCAGACCAATTCGAAGAATCGGAGGTGGCTTCAAGTGCGCTGCGAACGACTTCGAGATCCTTGGCAAGCTTGCCGTAATCGAGTTCCGATCGACGCACCGAAACATATTTCTCGGAATCTGAGCCCGCTGTTTCCGAGCCGATGCATTGGTAAACACGATCCCAAACGATCGCACGACGCTGGATTCCATGGGCTACTTGCGAAACGATTAACGCTTGCGAGGTTGCGGTGTCTAAATTCGCCTCTGCCCACGCAAAACCTTGTGCGGCCAGTTCCCTGGCTTTTCCTAAGAGTTCGCTTGATCGATCCGATTGAATCGGGACCTGTGAAAGGGACTCGAAGAGTTGGCTTACTTCGGAGGACCAACCATTCAATCCATCAAAGCGATTGGTTTTTGAACCTTCAGTAAGGCTGCTTGCTTGGGTAAGCAGACTCGAAGCCAACGGCCAATTGCGATTGCTTACTGTTGCCGCAGGAACCTGACGTCGTTGGAACAAAGGGTCGCCGCGCGAAGCGTTCGAGGCCGAGTCTTGCGGACTCGATGCAATCGTCGCCGAAACAGGCAAGCTGGTAATCGTCGCATTCGGATTCTGTGCCGCCTTGGCTGCAAGCAACGCCGATGCGCTCGTGGATTCGAATGGATTGGTAAACTCGCGAGCCAAAGGAGCCGTGATCCGAACCGAACTCGTCGGCTCGATCATCGCCAATGCACTCGGTGAAGGAGACCGGAAGGTGCTGAGTTCCGAGCGAACGATAAGATCCCGATCGGAGTTATGCTCAGAGGCAATCGGTTCAGAGACTATTTTCGGCTTTGAAACCGGGGTCTCGACGATTTCAACAACCAGCGTCCGTTCCGGGAACTTGACCCCTTTGGACTTCGACCCAACAAGATCCTGTCCGAAGAGGATCAAGACCGACGCAACGAGGGTTGCCAAGAGTGCAAAGACCCACCCACTGACACCCTTTTTAGACCGCATCGTCATCCGTGAATCCCCTGGGACGGCTCAAATGCCGTGGCCTCCAAACCGACACCTCCACTACTGGTGTCGCGGAGCGTTTGATTTCGTCCCTCGTCGTTAGTTTTTCGACCTTCTGCCCCTCTGCCATGAAAACACTCTGACCCGAATTCGCCCAGTATTCCCAAACAGGCTACCCCCCTGTAACGCCTAGATAAAATAGGAGGACTCTTTGATTTGCTAGCATACAATCGATGTCGTTTTGGCTATGATGGAGCCCCTGCCGTTATCGCCCGAGAGAGCACTGGATCAACACCGTTCTATTTGAGTCACTAATAATGAAGTTCCCTACCTTGGGCATGCTCTTGGGCATGCATTCTGCGCGGATACTGGGTCTGGCCCTGGGCTCTGTTTTGATTGCAAACAGCAGCCAAGCGACCCTCGGACAATCGACCTCTACTGGATCCATCAGCCAAACGAAAGGGCCCCATGCCGTGCAGATCGAGGATATGTTCAAGTATCTGCGGTATGCCGAGCCGCAACTGAGCCCCGATGGCAAATCGGTGGTCTATCAAGCGACCAAGTTCACAGACCCAGCTAAAAATGCCAAGTCGACGAACCTCTACCGGGTCGATTTAGAAAATGGCACGACCCAACAAGTCACGACCTCGGCCAAGTCCGATACGCACGCAAGGTTTTCGCCAGACGGGAAACGGCTGCTTTTTGAATCGACTCGCGATGGCTCGCCTCAGTTGTATATCCTCGATTCGTCCTCGTTCGCAGAAGCCAAACAACTGACCCGTATTTCGACAGGAGCATCGACAGGCATCTGGTCTCCTGATGGCAAACGGGTTGCATTCGTATCAACGATCCGACCTGAATTCAGCGATCTGCCTTATGATCAGTCGGATGCCAAGAACAAAGAAGCCGACGATCAAGCCGCATCAAGTCCGGTCAAGGCTAAGATCTTCACGCGGCTTTTTTATCGGCATTGGGATTCCTACGTCGAGGACAAGCGTCAACACTTATTCGTGATCAATGCGGATGGAACGGATTGTCGCGATGTGACTCCTGGGGATCGGGATGCGTATCCCACGAGCATGACCTTCAGCGCAGGTGATGACTTTTGTTTTTCCCCGGATGGTCGATACCTCATCATCACTGCAGTCCCGTCCCAAGCAGAGAGCTGGACAACCAACTACAATCTTTGCCGAATCGATTTGAGCAATCCATCGAGCACATGGGAAAGCTTAACGGCCAAGAATCCCGCCGCCGATTGCAATCCCAAGTTCAGTCCCAACGGAAAGAGGATGGCTTATCGAGCCCAAGCTCGCGCGGGTTATGAAGCCGACAAATGGAATTTGATGGTTGTCGATTGCAAGCCTGATGGGAGTTGGTCTGGAGAGCCCAAAGTATGGACAACCGACATCGATCGTTCGGTCAGCGACTACAGTTGGATTAGCGATGAGAGCATCGCGTTTGTTGCCGAGCAAAACGGTGCGACGGCTTTGTTTACCGTCGATGGCAAGGGAGTGCCCAAACAAGTCTCTTTGCGTTTTGCAGATGAGCTAGGTGGACCGAGCCGAGCTGGCCAGATTACTGCCATGCACCCTTCTTCGGAGCATGTGGTCTTTGCCCGAGCGACGATGAATGGTCCTGCGGAACTTTATGTAGGCAAGAAATCCGAGCTAGCAACATCACCACTGAAGAAGATCACCCAGGGCAATGATGCACTTGCTGCAAGTTTGATCAGGACAGCCCCTGAGTCGGTGACGGTCGACGTCGAAGGGGATGTGCCGATGCACATGTGGATTCTCAAGCCGCCTGGTTTCGATCCAGCGAAAAAATGGCCGGTGGCTTACTTGATCCACGGTGGCCCCCAAGGAGCTTGGGAAGACGGATGGAGCTTCCGCTGGAACCCACAGTTGTGGGCTGGCCAAGGTTACGTGGTGGTTCTTCCGAATCCACGAGGCTCGACTGGTTACGGTCAGAAGTTCTGCGATGAAATCAGCGGTGACTGGGGTGGCAAGTGCTATCGAGACCTTGTCGCGGGTTTGGAGACGGTTAAGAAACTACCTTATGTTGATGCTTCGCGAATCGCATCGGCTGGAGCGAGCTTCGGAGGGTACATGCAAGACTGGTTTGCCGTCAACGAGATCGCAAAAGACTTCCGATGCTTGATCAGTCACTGCAGCGTCTACAACTTCGAGAGCATGTGGGGCACGACCGACGAGCTATGGTTTGACGAGTTCGAGCATGGCGGGCTACCTTGGGAGATCCCGGGCAAGTACCGTGAGTTCAGCCCGCACACCCTAGCCGGGAATCTGGGCAAATACAAAACACCGATGCTGGTGATTCACAACGATTTGGATTTCAGGTGTCCGATCGGCCAAGGGCATGAGTTATTTCAAGCCTTGCAGCGACAAGGGGTACCGAGCCGCTTTGTGAATTTCCCAGACGAAGGCCACTGGGTGAGCAAGTCGGCTAACAGTATTGCTTGGCACAATGAAGTGTTCGCTTGGTTGAAAAAATATTGTCCGCCGGATGGTCGCTGATATGGGTTCTGGTTTCGTCAATACGGAAAGCAAGTCCGGTTTAGGTCTGCATTGGAAGATCCTCATCGGGATGGCCATCGGTGCGATTACCGGCATCGTTTGCAATTTGGTCGTGGCAGGCCAAGGCCCCGAAGCGGTTAAAAATCTCAAGTGGTTTGCTGACACCTTTACGGCACCGATCGGGAACATCTTCCTTCGATTGATTTTCATGGTTGTCGTGCCATTGGTCTTTTGCGCACTGACGCTTGGGGTTGCCGAGATCGGAGACGTGCGGAAACTCGGTCAGCTCGGCATGCGAACACTCTTCATGACCTTGATCTTTTCGACTGCTTCGGTGCTGATCGGTTTGACGTTGGCCAATGCGATCAAGCCCGGCAATTTGATATCCACTGAGAACCAAGAACTGCTCAAGCAGCAGTATGCCAAGAAAGCCAGCGAGAGTATCGAATCGGCCAGTAAGGCCAAATCGATCACCGATACGATCTTGGACATCATCCCGAAGAACCCGCTTCAGGAAGCCGTCGGTGCCCTCGATGGTTCCTCACCAGGCAGTGGGATGCTGGGTGTGATGTTCTTTTCCCTTTGCTTTGGGATCGCATTGACGATGATCCCTGCGGAACGATCCGCACCGGTGCTTGAGGTGCTCAAGGGAGTGTATGAGGCGGTGATGGTGATCATCTCGGCGGCGATGAAATTCGCACCGATAGGGGTAGCTGCGTTGGTGTTCTCGATCTCTGCGGTGCTTGGAATGCAGTTCTTCGTCGCTCTTTCGGGCTATGTGGTGGCTGTTTTAGCTGGACTTGGAATCCACATGTTTGTGGTTTATTCGTTGGCAGTTTGGCTGATTGCGAAGCGATCACCGCTGCAGTTTTTTAGAGACATCATCGAAGTGATTTTGACGGCGTTTGCGACATCGAGTTCCAATGCGACGCTTCCGACGTCGCTTAGGGTTGCCGAGAAGAATTTGGGTTTGAATCCCAAGGTCGGCCGGTTTGTGCTGACGATCGGTTCGACGGCCAACCAGAACGGGACAGCGCTTTACGAAGGGATGACCGTCTTGTTCCTGGCTCAAGTCTTCGGCCAAAATTTAGATTTAGCACAGCAGTTCAAGGTTGTGTTATTGAGTGTGCTGGCCGGGATTGGAACGGCTGGAGTTCCCGGGGGATCCTTGCCCTTGGTGGTGCTGGTCTTGCAGACGATCAATGTGCCCCCTGAAGGGATCGGCATCATTATGGGAGTTGACCGTCTATTGGATATGTCGCGAACGACGGTCAACGTCGTCGGCGATATCGCAATTGCGACTTGTGTCGACGACCAAGCTGCCCGGTGAGTCGAAATATCCATTGGTTTCCTGAGTGTTCGAGCGTGAAACACTGCTTTCAAAAAACCCTCGGCATGCGCACTTTAAAAGCCGGCTCTTCAGAAGAGCCTAAAAGCCTTTACTTCTTCTTTGGATCAAGATTCGCATCGAGTTGTTCTTGAGAGACTTTTGATGCGACTCCGTCGGCAGGAATTTCTGCTTTGGCCAACCACAGACAGGCGTTGAGGATCAACTTGCGGAATGAATCGTTTCCCCAGTTGTCGTGGAAATGACCACCGGTGAATCCAAAACCACGTCCTGAGTCAGGACGTTCGACTGTCCAGAGCATGGCTTCGGCCCGTCCCTTATTGGCTTGAATGTGGCTATAAGGTCCAGGTGGATACACATAAGGTCCATTGCGGACAGCGTCGGATGGAGCGGCGACCAAGATCGGTACGAACTTGCCACTATCGCTTTGAGCTGGGCTAGCACCAGGAAGGTCGTTGACAAAGCGCATGTTGAAGTACCATTCATCTTTGACCGAGAACGGTTTCACACCGCGTGTGATAGGATGTTCAGGCAGTTGATTGAATTCTGGTGACCAGATGGGATTGCATGAAAACATGTGCTCGTAATGCCCACCGATCCACTTTTTGAATTCTTTGCCGGCTTGATCTGGAACGATTTCGACCGCATAGTGCATGCAACCGATACCGACACCTTTGGCGGCAAGTTCGTCGATCTTTTTTAGGCGTCGTCCAGATTCCCCGACAGCTTCGTGACCTCCACCTCCATCCATGTAGAAGACGATCGCATCGGCTTGATCGAGAATCGACTCATCCTTGGGCCAACCGTTTAAGGAGATGTCGACTTTGAGCGGTAGTCCGCTTTCGTTTAAGCATCTAGAGAGCAGTTGGACACCGGCGTTGAATTCATGCATGCGGGGTGGGTGAGAGGGCTTGCCCGCAACCAGGACGATTCGTTTAGGTTCGTCGGCCAGGGTGGTCTGCAAGAGGCTTGGAGCGATCGATGCTAGGAGGGTGGCCAGGAGCAGGATGGAGGTCTGAATGGTTTTCTTCATGGCGGGGAGACTTCAGGGATGGAGAGTGGGATTTGGAGCCAGGGGAGGATTTTAGCAGGATTTTATTGAGCTAGCATACCAACAGGATTTCAAATTTTTTTGTTTTGGTTGGAGTTAGTGACCAGAGGTGTCACTGGGCAAATGCAAACTACGAGCATGGCGTTCGTGGAAGTCACGATGAGAGGACCGAGGCACCCAGGGAGGAAACGATGCTTGTATTAAGTCGAAAAATTGGAGAGCGGATACGGATTGGCGATGACATTTTTATTGAGGTTCGGGAGATTTTTAACAACCGCGTGGTTTTGGCGGTGTGTGCACCTGACGAGGTGGTCATTGACCGGCAGGAGGTCCATGAGCGGAGGGAAAAGAAGCCGGAGTGGAAGAGGGGCCGTCGGGTTCCGAAGGGGCGTGGGAATCGGGACGGATTGAAGCGCGTCGTGCGGGAGATGGATGTCCGTTATGCGCATCGAGCATTATGTTTCGAGAGCAGCGAGCAATCAGCCAAACAGGTACCATCGAGCGTATAGGACCGATCTTTGTAAAACGATTGTCCTCAATCGTTTCCCGACTCGCTTTAGCGACGCATATGGCTGTTGTTAGCCGACTATCGGCGAGCTTCGGTCATGACGCGGGCTACGTCACTTGGCCCGTGTCGGGATGAAAAGCCGGGAGGGGCTGCCAAAACAAAAACACCCGCGGCAATTGTCGCGGGTGTTTTAGATTTATATCAAGCTAGCGGGTTGTTACTTCGGTTCGCCTTCGACAAGCTTCGCAGGTGCTGAATCGACGGGAACTTCGACAGGTGCTTCTGTCGCTTGTACCGCTGGAGCGTTGAGAGCCCCTGGAACAACATTGCCGAAGATGATCGGACCCATTCCACCACCACCGGCTTGCGGTGGATTGTAGATGTAGATCGCATCGAGGGCTTTGGTGACTCGCAATTGGCACTCGGTCAGGTGGGCTGCCGAGTAAGGATCCATCGGTGTGCCACCAGCCAAGACTGCATCGACCTTCTTCTTGACTTCCTTGAGTTGCATCAGGGCCAAACTGGTGATGGCCTTGTTGCCCGAGGTGCCGGGGACTGCAAGATCGATCAAGCGGTCGAGGTACTCGCGTTGAAGGTTTCGTCTCCAGGAACTGATGCGTGGCTTGCGAGCCGATACTTCACCCTCTGGGTTGGCACCAAGCTCGGACCAAACTTCCGTTTGAACCTTTTCGAGCATCTCTGGAAGCGTCAGTGCGTCTTGATCCTTAGGAACCAATAGCTCGTTGTCATAAACGCGACGCAAGGTCGTTGGATTCATGAGCATCGTAAGTGCACTTGATTGGATGCCCAAGACGCGATCGTGGACAGGGAAGGTGGATTCGCCCATCGAGCGAACGCCTTCATCGATCCATTTGTCGCTGGTCAATCGAGTCAAAATCGCATTGGAGAGTCCAAAGGCCTCGTCGCGGAAAGCGTTTCGGATCACAAAGTCCAAGGCCTTGCGTTGCTGCTCGGCTGGGATTGGGATCAGCGATTGACGATTGCCTGGATCACCCTTCTTGTCTCGATTGACGGTAGCACCGCCGATCCAGTTGGCCATCATGCTTACAGACCTGGTCTGTTCACCGAGGGTCAGTTCGTAACCTCGGCGGGCTTTGCTCCAACTATCGCCTTCTTTGACGAACTTGTCCAAGAGACGTTCACGGTAGAGCTTAACCAAACGCATTTGGTTCTCGCAGTAATCCAACGGATCCTTGGAGTAGTCATAACGACGGGCCAACGGATCTGGTCCACCGGTATCTTCGTCTGTTGCGTACTGAAGTTCCGGTTCACTGGAACGCTTGAGAATTTCGCCAAGCTTGTTCTCTTCTGGCGTATATCCGTACTCGATCGCCCAGTAGTCATAAGGACCGATACCGATCATGGTGTAATCGCCTCGGGTCTCGCTGTCGAGTTGGTAAGGCATATTGATTGGGATGTAATCCATCACAGATGATGCGATCGTACGTTGGCCTTTGATGCCGTTGGAGTTGATCTCCTTAAGCGACAAAGTGCTCGATGCTTTGAAGTTATGTCGCAGTCCGAGCGTGTGTCCAACTTCGTGTGCTACGAGTTCGGCCAAGAGAGGTCCGATGAACGACTCAGGCATGCCATCGAGCATCTCTTCCTTGGGCTTGTCGGCCTTCTTCTCTTCTGGTTTTGCACCGGCAGCCGCTGCTGGATCTTGCTCGGCCAGGAACTGACCGTTCTGGTCGATCAGATCCAATGCCAATCGAGCCATCGACATGTCCATCTGCTTACCATGTGCGGCATTGCAGTAGCCGTTGACTTGGCTGGTTCGACCAAAGAGCCCGTCAAACGGGGAACTTCCCATGAGCTTTGTATCGAGCTTTGTCAGAGGATGGCCAGCATAGGGTAGCTGGGATTGCAGAGCATAGATGCCTTGCAGATGTTTTTGATTGGCTTCCGGAGCCAATCGAACGCGAGGGTCCCAATTCGGGTGAGAGCCTAGCCATGCGATCGTCTCAGGAGTCATTCCTTCCATCGCGATTTCAGGCATCAGATCGTGGTATTGGAAGTTGAAGTGACGGATCCAGCCGTCGGTCAAGACCACGTCGGCATCGAGAATCTCGCCGGTCATAGGATGAACGCGGCTAGGCCCGATCGCCGTTCCGACATCGTTGTTGAGCCAACGGATGAAGTTGTATTGCACGTCTTCTGGATCCAAATCCATCGTTGCAGGTGAGCGAGGATCTTGGTACAGGACTTCGATTGCATCGGAGAAGCCGATCTTCTCAAATGCTTTGTTCCAATACTCGACACCTTGCTTGACCCAACGGCGATAGCGAACCGGTGTCGTGTGCTCGATGTAAAAGCGGATAGGAGTGACCGGAGGACTGACTTTCAAGCTTGGGTCTCGCTTTTCGAGTCTCCAACGGGTGACGAATCGCACTCGCTTTTTGTCGTCATCGTAGCTACCCAGGTCGGTAAAGTTCGTCACAAAGTATCCGACGCGTTGGTCGGCTTTGCGAGGACGATAACCTGTGTCTTCGGGGACTTCGCTAAATGAGTAGTGGATCGTTTGAAGTTTGCCACCGGCAGTGACAACTTCGAAGGCAAGTTCGGTGTTCTTGGTAAATGGCTTGGCCTTGACTATTTTTGTCAACGAAGGATCTTGGATCCGAACGCTTGGGCCAAAGAACTTGCCTGCGTTGTTGACGAATAAAGCGTCAGCATCGATCACCGGACCACCCTGAGGTGCCATCGTCACGATGGGAATATCCAAGAGAACCGTGTCGGTGAAAAGTCGCTTAACCGAAGACCTCGACTCAGGTTCGCCGTTAGAGCGGATTTCGAGTTCTGGTAGGATTAGAGCTAAACGTTTGTTGTACATCCGCCAGTAGACGTAATAGTCTCCGGCTTGCAAACCAGCGAATTTGTCACCGCTGCTAACGGTCAGGGCGATGAAATACTTCTTGGTCAGCAGATCCTTGGGAAGCTCCATCAGGACCTGACCGTCCTTTTCACGCGTCCAAAGCTTGCACAGTGCGCCGCGGTCAGGCGATTTGGACTCGACCTTGGTGTAACCTTCGGTCACTTTGTCAAAAGGAGGATACTCCGAACCCGGAGCTTCTTGGGAAAATCCCAATTGCGGGCAGATGGCCCCCGCAAGCAGGCTTACCGACAGGGTGGCCGTTTTGACCAGCCCTGGTATCACCGATCGTAAATGGTCTTTGCTCATTCGTTTATTCCAAAAGCGTTGAAAGAACTTTGATCAATTCGTAACTGTTCGACACGACATTCAAAACCAAACCTAGGTCAGCTTTTCGCGGCAGGCTGGGTAACTCGCATCTCGAAGATGGGAGAGTTTGACCGGCAAGTGGCCACAATCGGCAAACGCACTACAACCCGGAGAATTTCGCCAAATCTTCACCTCCGAGTTGGCCCAAGGCCACCTCAGGAGGGTCGATTTCCTCCGCATTATGAACCGACCCCCTAAAAAGGTCTATAAAAACCGGTCAATTAGGATGACTTTTCGGACGAAACATGCCGAGTCGCTTCGATCCACGCCAGGCTCAAATAGTTCCATGCGGACAATCGCTCGACAGTCAGGATTGGTTTTTTTAATCAGGCGGCCTCTGTAGAAGTTTCGCCCATAAGCCGAAGAAGTAATTCTGTCTTTTTTGAGAGAATTTTGGGTGCTGCATCGAGTCCGATACGTCTTTAGATGTGTGGGGGGCGGCGCCCGGGTCCCTCATGTCGACGCGAAGCGACCCGGCTAGCTCGATCTTTTCTTCATCGTGCCCGCAAGAACTCCGCCCAACAAAGCCCCTAGTAAAACCTAGTGGGCTTTTTTTGTTGTTCTTTGAGCTTTGGTATCGCGTAACCGTGATCGAGTTACTTGACGGCGACCGAATCGCGGATCTTTTCAAGAAGCTTCTTGGTCGCCTTGATTCCATCATCGGGGCTCAGTTTAGAACCTTCGTACTCGATACCGACCCAGCCTCGATAACCTGCATCCAAAACGATCTTCATCATCTTAACAAAATCGATCTTCGTCTCATTCCCATTGGCATCGAAATCGTAGCTCTTGGCCGATACGGCTTTTGCCAAAGGCATCAAGTCCGTAACCCCTTGGTAACGGTCGTATTCGTAGAAGTTTCCAAAGTCGGGCAGGGTCCCGCAGTTTTCCATCCCCGTGGCTCGAATGGTTTCGGAGAGCCACTTGCCATTCGAGCTTAAGCCCCCGTGGTTTTCAACAATAACATTGATCCCAAGTGGCTTGGCATATTCGCTTAATCGACGCAAGCCATCGGCAGCAAGCTTTGATCCTTCCTCATAGGGTTTGTCGGTCTCGGCGTTGACCCGAATCGAGTGGCATCCCAAGTATTTCGCGGCATCGACCCACTTGTAATGATTCTCGACCGCCATGGTTCGCTTGGCAGGATCGCTATTACCCAAGCCACCTTCGCCATCGATCATGATCAGCACATTGGTGACCCCAAGGTCGGTGGTTCGCTTCTTCATCTCTTCGAGATACTTCGCGTCCTTGGCTTTGTCCTTGAAGAACTGGTTAACATACTCGACGGCCTCGATCCCGAATCGCTCCTTAGAAACTTTCGCAAAATCTAAATTGTCGATTTCTTTGGCAAACAGGGGCTTATGGAGCGACCACTGAGCGAGGGAAATTTTGAAGGGTTTACCTGTTGCGGAGTCTTGTGCTAGACTCCAGCCCGAAAGGCCTGTTGAGGCCATGGCAGCAGTGGCGGTACAGGTTGCAGAAGCAGCCAGAAAATGTCGTCGGTTGGTAGATCGCATAGGGACCAGAGGTTATAAAAAGGTCAAAGGCGGGGAAGGCGGATAGACTCCTGATTTTATTTTGGCCGAGTATATCGGGCAAGCAACGACGCACAAGGAAAGTAAAAAACCAGCTTATTCCATGTCCAACAGAGATTCAGAATTAACGCTCTTGGAGGTCGATTGGGATAGCGAGTCGATAATCCCAGAAGAAATCGAAGAATTGCTCGCCAAAGCCGATACTCTTTTGCAGTCTTATTGGGATTCCTGGCACCGCCGTCCCATCGAACAGTACGTCGCTTGCGATTTCCGAGACGTTTGGCGAGCGATGCAGGCGGTCAAAGCTCAAAATCTCCCCATCGGAAATCTCTTTTGTGAATGGGGGTGCGGATTTGGGATCGTCACCGCATTGGCCTGCAAACTCGGATGGGATGCTGTCGGGATCGAAGCGGAAGCTTTTTTGGTTCAACAAGCACAAGCTTTCCTCCGTGCGGAAAAAATCCCAGCGGAAATCTGGCATGGTAATTTTCTTCCCCCCGGAGCCGAGAGACTGGCCAAGCGACAAGCCAATCATGCGTCGCTGTTCCACAAGATCCCCTGCGTATATCCCAGTCAATCACTGGGAATCGATGACTTCGCGACGATCTTTGCTTACCCTTGGCCTGGCGAAGACTATTTCCTCAAAGATGTCTTTCGTCACTACGCCGCCGACGAAGCGATCTTGATCATGTTCTTGGGTCCTTACGAATTAGAAATCTACCGCAAGAACGGCAAATAGATTTTTTCGACCGTTATCTTGATGCGCTGCGGAGGACTTGGGCTAGAAGCGGCAAAAGTTGCTTCTTGCGGCTGACGATATCCGGTAGTTCGTACAAGCCGCGATCTAAGCAGGGGTAGTTGATATCATCCCAAGCGTCAGACTCTTTAGAGAGCAGCAGCAGCGAGCCGTTGCTGACCACATCGGTAATAAGCAAGGCCGAAAACTGCAATCGTTGTTTGTTTGCGAGTTCTTCGAGGGCTTTGCGCAGATCCTCTTTGCGATCCCAAAAAAGATCGAACCCGGTCTCCTCGATTTGCGAGATCGAAAAGCGAATCCCATGTTCAGTGAACTCCTTGCAGTCCTCGCGGACAACCACAGCCGGTGTGCAGTTGCGGAGTGCCGATCCGATCTCGAAAAATTCCTTGGCATAAGTTTCAAGATCTACATCGCACAGCGTTTCGAGCCACGCGAGGATATCGCGATCGATTTGGGTGGTCGTCGGAGACCGTAGGAAAAGCGTATCGGAGATGATCCCCGAGGCCATGCAAAGGGCGACTCCAGACGAGGGATCTAAGCCTGCGGCGCGAAATTGCCTGGCCACGAGTGTGCAGGTCGAGCCGACAGGCTCATTGATAAATCGGATCGGTTGTGTCGACTTGAGCGAACCTCCGATGCGATGGTGATCGAGGACTTCGAGTATCTCTGCGTCTTCCGCCCCATTGACCGCTTGGCTGAGTTCGTTGTGATCCACCAGCACCAACTTGGGCTTGGGTGGATTGATCAAGTCGGATTTGCTGATGACACCGACAAGCTGCCCGTTGTCGTTGACCACCGGTAGCATCGATTGGCGAATTCGATCGGTTTTGGCTCTGGCTTCTTCAATCGGCTGCTTGGCCGACAGCGTAATAAAGTCTTCGTCGATGGCTGAGTCGATAAACTGGGAAGATTTGATCCGCATGGTGGTGGTTGCTGTGTCGTATGGGCTGCGCATGACGACCACCGACCGGGACTTGGCCAATTCCACAAGACCCTCGGACAAGGAGTATCCTCCGGTGATAATAATTGCCCGCACGCCGTGTTCGATGGCTGGTAGCTGGATCGTGGGTCGATCACCGCAGACGACCATCAATCGCTCAGCAGGAAATCGTTGCATGCGTTCGGTGAATCCACCGGCGCTCATCGCCCCGACCATCACCAGGAGTTCATCGAGTTGCTCTGGCTCGATCGCATGTTGGAAGGAACCACCGAGGATCTCGCGCACTTTGCTCAAGCTGGTGCGGACCGTGCGAGTCTTCAGGGGATCGGCATCGTCGCGAAAGATCAGATCCATCAACTGCAGGAGCGATAGCACTCCGACCACTTTGTTATCCTGATCGATGATCGGCAAAGCCCGTACGTCGTGCTCCTTCATCCGCTGGTAGACTTCGTAAAAGACCTCACCTCGCTTGGCCGTGACCGGCTGGCGAGTGCACAGTCCCATCACCTCTGGACGCACATCCATCACGATCTTGGGTGCCGCTACCCCGGCTCGTTTTAAAACGTACTCGGTTCGTTGGTTTGGGGTACCGCAGCAAGCAGCGATCGCATCGGGTCGGTGAGTTTTTTGTAACAAATCCGCGTAGGCAATGGCCGAGCAAATCGCATCGGTATCCGGGTTGCGGTGTCCAAAAACGAGCGTGCTCATGAAGATATCTTCCGTTTTTTCTATTCTATTCGCTTTTGAAGCTCGATGGTTGCCCGCAAGAGCGACGTTTTGTCAGCCCTTGATTTGCCTGCCCGGTGCCTGTCGGCCGTGTTTGTAAATCTTATCACGCAGCGCGAACCTCTTAGAAGTCTAACAGATCTAGGCTGAATGCCTACTTGCAAACTTTCTGGTCCCAGGCGACCATTGTTTGCCGCCAGGGCGCGTCGTTTGTTCAGACGGGCTCGCAACTTTAACGATGGATTTAAAATGCTTGAAATTCAGCTTCCCGATGGAACCGTAGTCTCCCATCCGGACGATGCGACCCCACTGTCGGTCGCCAATGCGATCGGTTCTAGGCTCGCCAAAGCGGTCGTCGCCGCCAAAGTTGGGACTTCGGTGATCGATGCCTCGCGTCCCTTGAAACCATTTGCCAACGGCTCGCCGATCCCCCTGCGGCTCTTGACCGAACGGGATCCAGAGTCTCTCGATGTACTGCGACACTCGAGTGCTCACATCATGGCAAGGGCCGTCATGCGAATCTTCCCAGATGTCTCGCTTGCCTTTGGCCCCACCATCTCGAATGGTTTTTATTACGACTTCTTGATGCCGCATAAGCTCACCGAAGAGGACTTTGCAAAGATCGAGCAGGAGATGGCTGCGATCATCGCCAAAGCCGAACCGTTCGAGCAGTTCTCGCTCGATCGCCAGCAAGCTGTCTCGCTGTGCAAAGACATGAATCAGGGGCTCAAGGTCGAGCATATCGAGACCGGTCTAGCGAGCCACCCGGAATTGGGATTCTATCGCCAAGGTGAATTCGTCGACCTGTGCCGAGGACCGCACATTCCCGATGCAGGGCGTGTGAAGGCCTTCAAGATCATGAGTGTCGCCGGCTCGCACTGGAAGGGGAACATGGCCGGGCCCCAACTCCAACGCCTCTACGGTACCGCTTGGTTTGACAAGAAGGATCTTCAAGCCCACCTCGATCAGCTCGAAGAAGCCAAGAAACGGGATCACCGAGTCCTGGGTAAGAGACTCGGTCTCTATCAGATCACTCCTGATGTTGGACAGGGCATGTGCCTATGGATGCCCAAAGGGGCCCGCGTGCGAAGCTTGCTCGAAGACTTCCTGCGCCGCGAAATGCTCAAGCGTGGATACGAGCCGGTCTACAGCCCGCACCTAGGTCGAGTCGAACTCTATGAGACCTCCGGTCACTTTCCCTATTATCGTGAAAGCCAATTCCCACCTTTGTTTGTCCACGACGCCGGCGCGCTGGTCGACGCTTGGGCAAGACGACTGAGCGAAGACGAAGACTTTGGACCCAAGCAAGAGACTATGTTCTTGCAGGCTGCCGAAGTTTTAGGTTTTGATGCTCAGGTCTACAGCAAGGCCGAGAGCAAAGAGGCCAAGCTTGCGGCGCTGAACGATTGGCAAAGGAATCACGAGCGATTCTTGGTCAAACCGATGAACTGCCCTCACCATGCTCAGATCTTCAAGGCCCAACCTCGCTCGTATCGAGATCTGCCACTTAGGCTATTCGAGTTCGGTACTGTTTACCGTTACGAGCAGACCGGCGAGCTCAATGGGATGTTGCGCGTTCGAGGGCTAACCCAAGACGACGCGCATATCTTTTGCACCGCAGATCAAGTCGAAGAGGAGTTTCGCAAGACCATCGAACTGACCCGATTCGTACTCGAGTCGGTCGGCCTCCAAGACTATCGCGTGCAGTTGTCTTTGCGTGACCCCAAGAGCGACAAGTATGTCGGTAGCGAAGAGAATTGGCAAAAGGCCGAAGCCGCTTTGCGCAGGGTTCTCGAAGAGTCGGGATTACCTTTCAGTGCCGCTGAAGGAGAAGCTGCATTCTATGGCCCCAAGGCCGACTTTATGGTTCGAGACTGCATCGGACGCCATTGGCAGCTCGGAACCGTTCAGCTCGATTACAATCTCCCCGAACGCTTTCAACTCGAATACACTGGGGGAGACAACAAGTCCCATCGTCCGGTGATGATCCACCGCGCACCGTTTGGTTCGATGGAGCGGTTCGTAGGGATGCTCATCGAGCATTTCGCAGGAGCCTTCCCAATGTGGCTTGCTCCCGAGCAGATTCGAATCTGCCCACTGAGCGAAAAAACCAACGATTATGCGTTAGAACTTGAAAAAGTCTTCACCGAAGCTGGATTTAGGGTGACCACCGATTTGCGTGGAGCGAAAGTTCAAGCCAAAATTAGAGACGCTCAGCTTGATCTGATCCCCTACATGGCCGTGATCGGACCCAAGGAAGCCGAGACCCGTTCGATCGCCCTGCGGGATCGGATCGCCGGAGAGCTTGGAACCAAACCGCTCGATGAGGTTTTAGCGATGCTCAACCAAGAGGTCGCTACGCGTCAGATCCGGCAAGTGGCTGAGCGAAAATTCGCTGAGCCACCAGCGGCCAGTGAATCATCGAGCCACGAATACTAATCCAATCATGAGCAACGAACCTAAGCCCGTGTCGCGAAGTGCACAGAAAGTTCTCACCGAAGAGTTCTTTCTGTCTCGTTCTAAGATCCTCGATTTGGCTGCGACGCTCGATCGGTTGGATCGGGCCGAAGGCTCCCTCGATGAACTTCAGCAACGGCAACTCTTGCAGCAAGGCATCGAGATCTTGCTCGATAACGAGCCCGATAAGGCCAAGCGTGTTCAGTTGCTCATGAGTCGCCCTTACGATCCCGATTGGCGAAAGAATTATGGACTACATTGATCCGCATATCCACATGGTCTCTCGGACGACCGACGACTACGAGACGCTAGCTCGTATGGGTTGTGTCGCGATGAGCGAACCGGCGTTTTGGGCAGGCTTTGACCGAGGCAGCGTCGAGAGCTTTCGAGACTACTTTCGACAACTGACCCAATTTGAGCCCAAGCGGGCTGCCCAGTTTGGAATTCAGCATTACACCTGGCTGTGCATCAATGCAAAAGAAGCCGAGAACGTATCGCTGTCTCGAGAAGTCATCGCGATGATCCCCGAGTTCCTCAATGAGAGCAATGTCCTTGGGATAGGTGAGATCGGCCTGAACAAAAACACCAAGAACGAATCGACCATCTTTTTAGAGCACGTCGATCTGGCTGTCCGATACAACCAACAGATTTTGATCCATACTCCCCACTTGGAAGACAAATTCCAAGGGACCAAGATGATCGTCGATATGCTCGTTCACGATACGCGAGTCGATCGATCGAGGGTCTTAGTCGACCATGTCGAAGAGCACACGATCCAAGAAGTCCTCGATCAAGGGTTCTGGGCCGGGATGACCCTTTATCCGGTGACCAAATGCACACCGGCCCGCGCCGCTGATATGATCGAACGCTTTGGACCAGAACGACTGATGGCCAATTCCGCAGGGGACTGGGGGCCGAGCAAGCCGACGGCAATCCCCGATCTGATCATGGAACTCAAGCGACGAGGCCACTCGCGAGAACTAATTCGCCGCGTTGTCTATGAGAATCCTTGCAAGTTCTTTTCACAGAGCAAGAACTTCAAGGCCCCACTGGCATCGTCATGAATTTGATGCAAGCAGGTTTCTCGGTCGAGATCGAGTGACCTGTCGGCTTGAGAAAACCGGTACCTCGATCGATCGCAAACGAGTGGATCGTGTTGCTCTCTTGATTTTCTGCTAGCAGAAATTGACCTGTAGGATCGATGCGGAAGTTGCGTGGAATTTTGCCCAGGGTCGAGAAGTTCTCGATGCGAGTGGCTGCTCCGGTTTGAGGGCTGATAGCAAACAATGCGATCGTGTCGTGCCCTCGGTTGCTGCCATAGACAAATCGGCCTGATGGATGCACAAGAACCTCGGCCGTCGACCAGCCGCTTTGCAGTTGTTCTTCAGGAACGGTTCGCACGGTGGCGATTTCAGTCAGCTTGCCCGCCTCTGCATCCCACGACGCGCTCGTTAAGGTCATCCCCATTTCGTTGATCACATAGAGGATTTTTCCGTCTGGGTGAAACGCGATATGCCTGGGCCCAGCGCCTCCAGCAAGTTTCAAAAAGGGGTTCGGTCCGGGCAGGAGTTTTTTGCTTTGAGGATCGAGCCGATAGACCAGGACTTGATCGAGTCCCAAGTCGGCGACTAGAACCCAGCGGTTGGTCGGGTCGACCATCGAGCAGTGTGCGTGTGGGCCTTTTTGACGAGCCGAATCGGGCCCGGAGCCTTGGTGTTGGATCGTTGAGCTTTCGGGTTCGAGCGCACCGCTGGCTTGGATTGGAAAAAGAGAGACCGAGCCACTGCCGTAGTTGGCGACCACGGCGAAGTTGCCTTGGGAATCGACGGTTACATGGCAAGGGCCGTTGCCTTGGACTCTTTCGATATTGAGAAGTTTCAGGTCGGGCAAATCTCCGGCTTGGTATGCAGCCCGATCGAATTGATAGGCTGCAAGAGAAGCGGCACGCTGCTTGTCATCGATCGCCGTTTCGGTAACGACGTAGAGGACGTCGAGTTTAGGGTGGAGTGCAAAGAAGGATGGTTTGGCTTGTGTGGCGACCAAGCGAGGTTTAGCCATCGAGCCGTCGGAATTCAGGCGGCTTGCGTAGATCCCGGGTCCGTAGCCTCCGATCCAGAAAACTTGGTTGGTTTTCGGAGGGTCCGAGGATTGCTGAGCCAAGGCCCATGGCGCGAAGGCTAGTGGAAGAATGGACATGAAGATCAGCGACAGAAAATTGCAGAGTCGAATTGGCATGGGAGGATGTGAGTGTGACGGGATTGGGTGATCAAGAGTGATTCAATTCCTCGATGAGTATAGGCGCTTCGAGACCCAGTAGCCAGACCGCCTAATCCCATGCGTCCGCCGTCGGCGGACGTTGCCCTGTGGGGCTGTCGCTACGCCGCCTGACGGCGCCGGCTTTTTGACAGCATTGACGGCATTGACAAGGTTGACTGGATTGACAGCGGACAGGATTGACCAAGTTGACACTGTTGA
>JBJSXX010000198.1:0-4463 GCA_046086605.1 Pirellula sp.
CAGGAAGAATACAGGAAGAATACTGGGATTTTGGTCGACTAAATCCCGCTTGAAAACCGCCAACACATACCATGATCCGATGCGGCGGAGCTTTGGTAGATTAGAATTCATGATCGCCATAGGCATAGGTCGATTTTTTCGAGTGACTTTGATCGAATAAGGGAAAAACATCACATGAGTGGAATTTTCATAGGTTTGCTGATCGCCCTAGCTTTGGGGGTCTTGTTTTTGTTCTACGTTATTGGGCTCTATAACAATCTCGTGACGCTCAAAAACCGGTTCCAGAACGCTTATTCACAGATCGATGTCCAGCTCAAGCGTCGCTATGACCTGATTCCAAATCTGGTCGAGACAGCCAAGGGATACATGAAGCACGAGCGAGAAACGCTCGAAGCAGTGATCAAAGCCAGAAACACTGCGATGGCAGCGGGTCAAAAAGCGGCAGCCAATCCCGGCGATCCATCGGCGATCCAAAACCTCTCGACTGCTGAAGTTGCACTGGCCGGATCGCTGAACCGATTCATCGGACTTGCTGAAGCCTATCCGGATCTTAAAGCCAACCAAAACATGTTGGCTCTCCAAGAAGAGCTCACCAGCACTGAGAACAAGATCTCGTTTGCTCGCCAAGGATTCAATGATGCGGTGACGACCTACAACACTGCGACGGAAACTTTTCCTGGCAATCTCGTTGCAGGGTTCGGCAACTTTCAACGAGCCGCACTTTGGGAACTGACAGAGCCCGAGCAGCGCGAACCGGTCAAGGTATCGTTCTAGGGACTGACGGCTGAGGAGCGAACGTGGACTTTTTTGCACATCAGGACAAGGCTCGTAGAAACACAACTCTGCTTGTCTTCTACTTCGTGATCACTGTCTTGATCATCATGGCGACTGTCTACTTTGCGCTCATGGCAATCCTTGCCTTTAGCACTGCCAACAAGCCACAGCAGATCGATTTTTTTTCGTTCCATCCGCAGATCCTCGTCGGTGTGATTCTCTCGGTCGGCGCAGTGATCACCGCAGGCAGTCTGTATCAAACCTGGATGCTCTCAGGCGATGGATCTGCCGTAGCGCTTCAACTCGGTGGAATCAAGGTTCAGCCCAACACGCGGGATCTTGATGAGAGGATCTTGCTCAACGTCGTCGAAGAGATGGCGTTGGCATCCGGTACGCCTGTGCCGCCGGTGTATGTGATGCAAAACGAGCAAGGGATCAATGCCTTTGCGGCTGGTACATCGCCACAAAATGCTGTCGTTGGAGTAACGCGAGGTTGCATTGAGACCCTTTCACGCGAGGAGTTGCAAGGGGTGATCGCGCATGAGTTTAGCCATATCCTCAATGGCGATATGAAGCTCAATATTCGTCTCATGGGTCTGCTGCACGGCATCTTGCTCATCGCCATGCTCGGATACGGTCTGTTTCGGATCGCATCGCACATGCCGATGAGGTCATCTGGAAAAGACGATGATGCCAAAGGGGCCATGGCCTTTGTCATCGCGATGTTTGTCTTTGGGGCGATGCTTTTGGGAATTGGATATACTGGCGTGTTTTTCGCTGGGTTGATTCAAGCGGCGGTGTCCAGGCAACGGGAGTTTTTGGCCGACGCATCGGCGGTTCAATTCACGCGCAACCCATTTGGAATCGCTGGAGCTTTGAAGCGAATCGGCGGTTGGAAAAGCAAGTCCATCGTGCGAGCAACCTATGCCAAGGAGGCTTCGCATTTGTTTTTTTCCCAAGGTCTAGCAGCCCAATTCTTTGCGACCCATCCACCGTTGGAACTGCGAATTCGCAGGATTGAACCAACTTTCAGCGGCAAGTTCGAAACGGCTGCCAAAGCGATCCATTCGGAAAGCGATATCGTCGATCCAAGGACTTTGGGGTTTCAGAGGAAATCGACCGATGCGAGTGCTTCTTCGGCCCACGAAGCGGCCGTGGCAGGTGTAAGTCGTTTTGAAACGACACCCAAAACGGCAGTGGACCATATCGGCAACCCCGAGGACGAGCATATCGAACAAGCCAATCGGCTCATGCAGGAGATCGATTCGCAATTGGTTAGCGAAGTCCACGAGCCCTTCGGTGCGATGGCCATCATCTATGGGCTTTTGTGTGCACCGGAGTCGGATTCTGTGCGAGGCTCTCAAATCCAGATGCTCGTCCAATCGGCACCCAAAGGAGTTGCTGCCCACACCAGTAAACTCCTTCCCAAGATCGATGCTTTATTGGTCGAGCAACGACTGCCACTTGCGTGCATGGCACTGCCGGCCTTAGACGAGCTCTCGGACTCCCAGACCGGTGCCTTTAGGACCTTGGTCCGGCGCCTGATCGATGCAGATCGTCGCTGGACGATCTTTGAATACGCCCTGCAAAGATACATCACGCACCGAATTGTTCTGAGAACGGATACTGCCACCGAGACCCAGCTTTCAGCCGAGCAGTTTCAAGCGGCGTTTGTTCAAGTCCTATCGACGTTAGCCCATGTCGGTGGCAACGCTCATGCCGAGTCGGCGTTCGATGCCGGTTGGCAAGGTCTTGATCCGCAAGTTTTTGGAGTTCAAAAAAGCCCGACGATCATCGATCGGGATCGATGCACGCTCAAGCAGTTCGATGTTGCGTTGGATCGGCTTGCACAGATCAACATCAGACACAAAAGGCATGTTCTCGATGCGCTTGCTGAGTGCATTGTTCACGATCAGCGATCGACGATCAATGAGGTCGAGTTGTTGAGGGTGATTTCCGATGCCCTCGGGTGCCCGATGCCACCGGTTCTGGATCTTGCACCATTGCATCGCCCAGAGAAGGTTTAGAATTCTCCAATGGGGATCGAGTGAGAGCACATGGAACCACAATGGATGGTGATCACTGGGGTGATACTGCACTTTGCATTGCAGGGGGCGCTGATTGTCCAAGCGATCCTGCGACCCCATAGGGATCCATCGAGTCGGGTTGCATGGATCGTGGTGCTCGTGACGATGCCCGTAGTTGGGATCATCGCCTATTTGCTCTTGGGTTCGGTGAGTATAGGTCGGTCGCGGATTGCTCGGGTCGCCAAGGTGCTTGAGGGATTGCCTGACCCGACGGAAATTCCAGGGATGACCGTCAAGGAGATACAGCCGCTTGGAAACTCCCGGTTCGATCATGTGTTTCGCGTGGGATATTCGGTCAATCGATTCGAACCCATTGGGGGCAACAGTGCAGAACTCTTGGCCGATTCGTGTGCGGCGATCGATGCGATGGTACGGGATATCGATGCTGCGAAAAATCATGTGCATTTGAACTTTTACATTTGGCTGAACGACAACAGTGGAACGAAGATGGCTCAGGCGGTTTGTCGGGCGGCCAAGCGAGGGGTTGTCTGTCGGGTGATGGCTGACGGATTAGGTTCCAGGGGGATCATCCGTTCGCCGCTGTGGCGGGCCATGCAGGAGTCGGGTGCGAAGATGGCGGTTGCACTTCCGATTGGTAAAACGCCACTTGCACCTCTTTGGACGAGGGTCGATTTGAGGAATCACCGCAAGATATTGATCATTGATAATCGGGTGACTTACTGTGGAAGTCAGAACTGTGCCGATCCGGAGTTTCGGGTCAAACCAAAGTATGCACCCTGGGTCGATGCCATGGTGCGATTCGAAGGGCCGATAGCAAGGCAAAATCAAATTCTATTTGCTTCGGATTGGATGGCGCATGTCGATGAGGATTTAAAAGAGCTCATTATGGAGCCTTGGACAGAGCATCGCAGGGGTTTTGTTGCGCAGGTGGTTGGAACAGGGCCAACGATTCGGTATTCGGCGATGCCTGAGGTGTTTGAGTCGCTGATGTATAGTGCAAGAGAGGAGTTGATCATTACGACTCCGTATTACGTACCGGACGAGCCGATGCAAGCGGCGTTATGTGCGAGCGGACGCCGTGGGGTCGAGACAACCTTGATTGTACCCAAGCGGAATGATTCCTGGTTTGTTGCCGCGGCGAGTCACAGTTATTATGCGGCGTTGCTCGATGCGGGGGTACGGATCTTTGAATACGAAGGTGGATTGCTGCATACCAAGTCGCTGACGATTGACGAGCAGATGGGGCTTATAGGATCGGCGAATTTGGACCGTCGGAGTTTCGAGTTGAACTACGAGAATAACATTTTGTTTCATGACGAGGGGCTCACAAGGCAGATTCGCGAGCGACAGCTTACGTATCAATGGCAATCGCATGAGGTGACTAAGGCCGATGTGGCCGCTTGGTCTGTGGGACGCCGGTTCTTTAACAATGCGATCGCCATGCTCGGCCCGGTGCTTTAAGGAATGCGTGTGACGCGCGACGTTTTCCAGGGGCGATGCCCCTGGCTAGGATGACCTTGGCCGTTGGCCAATTCGATTGGTCGTTACGCACATCGGCCATTCGGGCTGTTTGTCTTTTTCGCCAAAGGCGATATTCAGCATAGCATAGGGCATCGCCCTATGAATGCGTGTGGCGCGCGA
>JBJSXX010000199.1:0-9007 GCA_046086605.1 Pirellula sp.
CGGGAGCCTCGGTGGCCGTTTGTGCAATAGCCCAAGGAGCCCAAACCAGTGAGACAGCAAGCCCAACGGCAAAAGCGCTTCGAGCGATGGCTTGTACTTTCTGCGCGATCGAAATCATGTGCATCGGATACACTCCGAAAAAGGAAACTTCAGGGTTTACCGTGGGTCAAAGGGATGTCTTTTCGGATCATTTGCTTACCACTTGCTTTACTTATCCGATGATGGGCGACGAGGGCGAACACCTTCGCCACCTTCGCCACGCCCCTCAGGACGACCTTCAGGTCGACGGTTCCCTGGCCGCATCCCTTCGAGTCTCTTCATGGCCTGTTCCATTTCGGTCTTATCGATAGCTCCATCGCCGTTGGTGTCCATGTTCGAGAGACGCTCTCGCATCTGAGGAGGAATCTCATCTCCCGAAAGCTTACCGTCTTTATCTTGATCCCGGTTTTCGAACATGCGTTTCATCATCTCGGGACTGGCTCCTTGCCCAGGAGCACCCGGTGCACCACCCTCGCCCGGTCGACCGGGTCCATTGGGTCCTGCGAACATCGGCATTTGACTCGGATCAGGACGCATCTCTTCGGCGCTGAGGACCCCATCCCCGTTCTTGTCCAACTTCAGAAGCGACTTCGACGCATTCTCGATTTCCGAAGCTGAAAACTGACCATCTCCATCGGCATCCAACGCTTTAAAGAGCGGCATATTTTGCAACATCATCGCCATGCCTCGGGCCGCCATCTCAGGATTGCCTGGCCCTCCGAATCCCGGTCGATTCTCTTGCAATCGACCTTGGCCTGGTCGACGCCCCTCGGCGGGCGGCTCGGGCCGTGGATCTTGGCCGTAGCAGGGGACCGAAAAACCGACCAAACCCAGTAAGCTTGCTTGCAATAATCGCTGCATGACCAATCGTTTCATCTTCGTGAACCTTTAAAATGGGAGGCTTTTTGCAAATGGTTTCATTTGGCCAGAAGTTCTCTGGCTAAGATACCTTACCGACACGACGCAACGAGGATCCACTTTGGAAGTCCAAGATTTTTTGGAATTCTATTTCCCGTGCCCCAAAACCGCTTAATAATCCAGACATGACGGACTCCTCAGCCCCGATTCATCCAGATGCCGAAAGCGGCCAAGACCGATTGCACGACTCCCCAGGGGCCGGTGCCGACGATCCATTTCAGATTCGAAACATCGAAGAGCTCACCGTGTTCTTCGAGTCAGTCCGCCCGCGACTCGAAAAGATTGTGAAGTTTCGATTGGATCCAGCCTTTCAAGCTCGCATCGATCCTGCCGATGTGCTCCAAGAATCTTTTTTGCAGATCGCCAAACGCTACAAAGAATTGATCGAAACACCCGAACTCCATCCCATGGTCTGGCTCAGACAGCGAGTCCTTCAGACTCTCTGGGACATGCAACGAGCCCATGGCCGAGACAAACGAAGCGTACATCGTGAAGACTCGATGCCCCTTGCTGGCTCGAGCACCACAAGCATCACGATGGCACGATGGCTTGCCGACGACATGACATCGCCAAGCCAACGCATCATCAAAAGCGAACAACAACAGCAACTCGAACAAGCCTTGGAGTCGATGAACGAAATCGATCGAGAGATCCTTGCGATGCGTCACTTCGAATACCTCACGAACCTACAGACAGCCCAAGCCCTTGGCATCTCGCCCACGGCTGCAAGTAACCGCTACGTCCGAGCCGCAATACGCCTCGCCGAAATCATGCAAACTCCACCCCCGCAAGAGCCTCAGTGATGGATGCCACCGAAAAAATCGAACGCCACCCGTTCGAGCAGTTGGCCGACAAGTTCGTATCGCAACTCCGAGCCGGACTCTCTCCGAGCATCGACCAGTACGCACTCGATCACCCCGAGCATGCTGCAACCATCCGCTCTGTTTTTCCCTCCCTTGTCATCGTCGAAAAAGTCAGCGCAAAAGATGCTACCGAGTCGCTAGCCTCGACCAACTCACTTCCCAAAAGCCCAACTGGCCAAAACCATCCCCGCAACTTCGATGACTTTCACATCCTGCGTTGCATCGGACAAGGTGGCATGGGTGTTGTCTACGAAGCGATCCAAGAATCGCTGCAACGCAAAGTCGCCTTGAAGGTCATCCACCCGGGAGCCTCTGTCAGTACCCAAAACAGAAATCGCTTTCGTCGCGAAGCCGAATCGGCCGCAGGCCTTCACCATACCAACATCGTCCCTGTGTATGGATCAGGCGAAGACCACGGACTGCTCTACTATGCAATGCAGTTGATCCATGGCTCGACGCTTGCCCAAATCATCGAGACGCTCCAAAGCCGTATCAGCACCGCTCCTTCCGCAGACAAAACATCGAGCGAACAGACCATCGAAGCCGTGGATCGATTGCTCCTGGCGAAATCTCCCGCCTCACCGATCGAGCTCAAAAGCTCCAATAGCTATGCACCTTCAAAGGATAAAACACTCCTGCTCGATACGCAGGATCTAACAATCCCGATCTCTCATTGCGCTACCCGACCCCAAAACGAAACTTCCTTCGAACCCCTTCCAAAGCACTACTATCGCAACATCTGCAGACTGATCTCCCAAGTCGCAAACGCACTCGACTACGCGCATCAATCAGGCGTGCTGCACCGTGATATCAAACCCAGCAATTTGCTGCTCGATCATACCGGAACGATCTGGGTAGCCGACTTTGGACTCGCCCGGCGAGACGATCTCGATAGCCAAACGCAAACCGGCGAAGTGCTCGGTACTTTGCGCTACATGTCCCCCGAACAACTCGCCGGAAAAGCTGACCAGCGGAGCGATATCTATAGCCTCGGCCTGACCCTCTTCGAACTCCTTACGCTACGACCAGGTCTCGATGCACCCAAACGCCGATTGCTCGACCCGAGCAAGTACAGTCAATTGGAGTTCAATGCAAACGACAAACTCTCGATCCCTAGAGATCTCCAAACCATCGTCCTCAAAGCCGCCGCACTCGAACCGGAGAAACGTTACCAAAGAGCCAGGGATCTTCAGGAGGACCTCGAACGCTTCCTCGATGATCGACCCATCCAAGCACGCCGCGAATCGATGATCGAATCCGGGATCCGATGGGCTCGACGCAACCCTGCGATCGCAACGCTCACGGCCACCCTCTTCGGTCTGCTCCTAGCCATCGCTTCGATCCTCGGACTTTGGAACCGACAGCAACGCCTGACCCTTGAAGAACTTAACCGCGCTTATACCGAATCCGCGAAGAGTCTTATTGAGCGAACTAAGGCTCTTGAACAAGCTGAAGCAGAGAGCAAGCGCGCCAAACACAACATGGAAATGGCCCTCGAAGCCTTCAGTACTATCACCGAGAATATCGCCTCCCGAGGGCGTAGCCTCGAACTCCAAGGTCTCGATAGCGAAGAGGTCGAGTCGATCGGTTTTGCCGACGCCGTCTTGACCCAAGCCGACGTGGAACTCCTGAACTCCCTGCAAACCTTCTTCGATCGCTTCGCACAGCAAAACTCGGCAGACCTTCGGCTCGATGCGGCCATCGCTCGCCGAAGAGTCGGTGAAATCGAGCACAAGATCGGTAAGTACGACCAAGCCTCGACTTCCCTGAAAAAAGCGATCGCCGACTTTACGGCCATCCGAACCACTGACCCATCGCTTGGCGAGCCGCAGAAGGTTCTTAGCGAAGAGTTGCTCGCACGCAAAGAACTCATCGCCCTTCATGCAAGGCGCGATCAGTTTCCCAAGGCCCAAGAGGAACTCGATGCCATTCGGTCGATACTCAGTGCACATCCTGATTTTGCCCAATCCCCCCAAGGCCGATTTGCGCTCGCCTCGGCATTGACGAGCCTCTCGAGTGGCGGCGCACGACTCGCCCTCGAAAGAAGCTTCAACGACCGCCGACGAAGATCCCTTCCGCCCTTCTTCAATCGACCCGCGGACTTCACCGTCGAAGTCGCGCCACCGATGGCCCTGAGAATCCAAAAAGACCTTAACCATAATTCCGAAGCGATCGGACTGCTCGAGGAACTCGCCAAGCAAGAACCCAACCAAACCCAATACCGACTGGAACTGGCTCGCAACTACCGAGATCGGATGCGGATGAGCCGCCTAGTTGGTAACCAACAGGACTTTGAAAAATCACTTCGACAAGCAACCGAGATTTTTAAGGGGCTGCTCGAAAAGAACCCCAAGTCCCCTGTGCTTAAATACGAACTGGCGAATCTTTATGCAAGCAGCCTCGTGCATCCTGCCTTCGATGCAAACCGACTCGAAGAGGCCCTCAAGCTCACTCAAGAAGTGATCGACGAACACCCTGCTGTGCCTGAATACCAAACTTTGTACGCTTCGCTCTTGGCTCGGTCAGCTTGGGTGCAACCCTTTGCTCCCGACCCACCCACCGAACGGCAATTCGAACGGGTCGAAAACGGCATCAATAAACTGCAGCAATCGATTGCGATCCATCAAGGGCTTGTGGACCGATTCCCAGAAATCCCTTTGTATGGAATCAACTTGTTGCAGACCAAAGTGCAATTGGTGGAATACACAACCCAATTCCGTCGCCCGGAAAAAGCCAAGCAATCGTTGGCCGAGGCTACGACTCTGGCCGAGAAAATGCTCGACTCGGGTGCCGCACGGCAACCAGCCATCCGAGCTATCCTCGAACGCCTACGCGAACGCAAAATCGCCCTCGAGAACCGTCCTGAACCTGAGAAACCTTAATATGCTCCACTCCACCCGCTTGCCACTCTTGCTGCTACTGCTGATCCTTGCAAACAATGCGATAAGCACCCGTAAAGTGATCGCTGCAGAAGCGATCGCCAGCGAATTGTCCGCCAGCGAGCGAGCCCCCAACATCGTTTTCATTCTGGCTGATGATCTTGGGTGGGGTGAATTGGGTTGCTACGGACAAACCAAATTGCAAACGCCCAATCTGGATCGGCTCGCGAGCCAAGGGATCCGACTTACGCAGCATTACAGCGGCGCTCCCGTGTGCGCTCCATCGCGCTGTGTGCTCATGACCGGCAAGCATCTAGGCCATGCCGAGATTCGAGGTAACAAACAAGCCAAGGTGCATTTCCCAGAGTTTAATGAAGGCCAGCATCCGATCTCGAAACAAGCCGTCACGATCGCCGAGATGTTCAAGAGCGCTGGCTATGCAACGGGAGCCTTTGGCAAGTGGGGGCTTGGACCCGTCGGTAGCACTGGCGACCCGAATGCTCAAGGCTTCGACAAGTTCTTTGGGTACAACTGCCAAGCCGTCGCGCACAGTTACTATCCCGAGTTTCTCTGGGAGAACTCCACACGTATCCGCCTCAATGAGAAACCGACACCAGGGCATCGAAAACCATCCGAGGGACCGATCGTAGCGGGCGATTGGGTCGGCCAAAACTATGCCCCTTATCGAATGATCCAGCAAGCGGAAGCTTTCATCGAAGCCAATGCCGAGCGCCCTTTCTTTTTGTATCTGCCTTGCATCGAGCCCCATGTGGCGATGCATCCTCCGATCGACACCCTCGATCGCTTTCCCGTGGAGTGGGACGCTCAAGAGTATCGCGGAGGGAATGGTTATCTTCCCCACCCGCGTCCCAGGGCCGCTTATGCTGCCATGATCTATGACCTGGATCGCCATGTAGGCAAGATCATGGACGCCTTGGAACGTCATGGCCTTAGCGACAAGACCCTGGTCATCTTTTCAAGCGACAACGGAACCACTCACGGAGGAAACAACGAACCAGAGTTTCACGTCGGTGGGGCCGACCCGAAATTTTTCCGATCCACAGGTGAGCTCCGAGGATACAAAGGGAGCGTCTATGAAGGAGGGATTCGAGTGCCGATGATCGCCCGGTTCCCAGGCGTAATCCCCGCAGGCAAAGTCGAATCGACACCTTGCTATTTCGCCGATTGGTTCCCGACGCTATGCGAAGTTGCAAAAATCGATACTGAAAAAATTGCCCCTGGGGGCAAGCTCGATGGAGTTAGCCTCTGGCCAATCTTGACTGCTTCGGGGTCATTGTCCCAGCGGCCCCCGATGGTTTGGGTTTTTCCGGAATATTCTGGTCAGGTCGCGCTTCGCTGGAACGATTATAAATTAGTACAAAGAGGTCTGGCCACCAAGAATCCTTCGGGGTGGGAGTTGTACGATTTATCCAAGGATCCAAGCGAGTCGAACGATGTGTCGGATAAGTTCCCGGACTTGGTCGAGCAAGGGGTGAAAATTCTCCGTGAGCAAACCGACGCCAACGAAATCTTCCCGGTTACTTTTTGACCCGGTTATTTATTGAAGCAGAACCATCAGCACGCTAAGGCAATAGAGTCATGCTCGAAAGACTACCTCAAGATCTCGCCGACCGATGGCAAAGGGGTGATCAGGTACGAGCGCTTGACTACCTCGTGCGGCAACCGGAACTGCGCAAGAATCTGGCGATCTACAAATTGCTGGTCGAAGAAGAACTCAGGCAGATACATCAATCGGGCCAGAAGCTTGATACAGAGCGTTTGCTCAGCGACTATCCCGAATTCCGAGAGACGATCCTCGGGTTCGATCCACAGTTCGAGACTCTCGTGGCAACGGCCAAGGATGCTTTTGAAACGCAACTGGCGCAGACCAGGGCGCTCGATCCTACGGGAACAACAAGTTCGGTCATTACGAGCCGTTCGGGTTATCCGCAAATCCCCGGCTTTGAGATCCTGTCGGAACTAGGCCGTGGCGGCATGGGGATCGTGTACCGGGCTCGCCAGAATTCCGCCAATCGCCAAGTTGCCTTGAAGGTCGTTCGCAGTGAGATGCTCGACACGTCGGATTTGGCGAGCCGAGCCAATGCTTTAGAGCGATTTCGCACCGAGGCCAAAGCGGCAGCATCGCTTCAGCATGACAACATCATCCCTGTGTATGAGGTTGGCGAGGTCCCTGCGAAAGACACCCGGCAGTCACCGTTGCGATACTACGCGATGCGATTCATCCAGGGCACGAGCCTTTACGATATCCTTCGCAAGGGTCCTTTGGATAGCCGCAGGGCAGCGCAGTACGTCGTCCAGATCGCCCGAGCATTGCAAGCGGCCCATGACCAAGGGATTTTGCATCGGGATATCAAGCCCCATAATGTGATGATCGAGTCGGCGACCGATCGTCCGTTGATTGCTGACTTTGGGTTAGCCAAGTTCGTTCATAACAATAATTCGCTAACCTATGCGGGTCAGATCATCGGCACACCATCGTACATGTCACCCGAGCAGGCCCAGGATGCTTCGGGGGTCAAAGCTGCTGCGGATCAGTACTCTTTGGGTGCGACGTTGTACCATCTTTTGGCGGGTCATCCACCGTTTGCGGCCCCGAGTCTTCAAGAGATCATTCGTCAGATACTTGAGAAGCCGCCGGTGAGTCTTCGCGAGAGCAATCCGTCGATCGATCGAGATCTTGAAACCATCTGCATGAAGGCCATCGAGAAGGAGTCTTCGAAGCGGTATGGTTCTTGTCAGGAGTTTGCCGACGATCTGCAGCGTTACATCGAGGGCCGACCGATTGTGGCGAGGCCTGTAAGTTCTTTCGAGCGAGCTTGGCGATGGTGCCGGCGCAACCCGGTGCTTGCCGGTATGATGCTTGCCGTGTCGTTGCTGGCGCTGACTACTTTCGGGGCGATCGCAATTGGATATCGTCAGACGGCGCAAGCGCTGGCGGTCTCCGAATCGCGGCTTGAGAAAGCGTTTCAAGTCGTCGACGATTTGTTCACGCGCATTAGCGAAGACGAGCTGCTGAACGAACCTGGGATGCAGAAACTCCGAACAGAGTTGCTTGAAAAAGCGTTGGTTCACTACGAGTATTTTTTGAGTGAGAGCAAGAAGTACTCGGGGGCGACAGATCCAAAATTGCTCAGTGAGATCGGCAAGTCGAATTACCGATTGGCGACGATTCAGCAGTTGATGGGCAATGGAGAGATTGCCAAAGAGGCGTTGCACGATGCGCGGGTGATTCAAGAGAAGTTGTTGGAGCAAGATCCAGAGAATATCGATCGGCTCAAGGCCTTGGCCGACACGTTTAATTCGACAGGAGTGCTTGCGAGCAACATGGGTGAACATGCTGAGGCATTGGAGGCGTTTGAGCAAGCCCATTGGTATCGAGAGAAGTTGGTCAGCAAATTTCCGGATCAGTTGACGTATCAGATGTTGGTGTGCAATACGGCGATGAATATTGGGATCGCCAAGTTTCAGTTAGAGCGGTTCGATGAGGGATTGGAGGACTTGGACAAGAGTCAGAGCAAGCGATTGGAGTTGCTTGAGCGGTATCCTGATGCGGGCAAGTTGCAGCAAGACATCGCGCGAGGGTGGTATGGCTTAGGGAAATTGACCTTCGATCGAAAGCCGAGGGTTCAAGTGACCGGATACCTTATCAAGTCCGTGGAAGCGTTTCGCAGGACGATGGAGTTAGACAGTCGCTCGTTGAGCAATCAGTATCAGATGATCAATGCGCTTTGGTTATTGGGAGAGAGTTACATCGAAGGAGGCCAGGGAGAGAAGGCGTTGGAGGTTTTCCGGGAGGCACAGGTCATGTCGGGAAAGCTTGCCGAGGCCAACAGAGATGTCGTAGAGTTTCAGATGCAATTAGGGCATGTCGAGCGGAGTCTTGGGAGGAGTTATCAAGACCGAGGGGATTGGAGCGAATCGGAGCGGAGTTGGCAGAGTGCGTTATCGATCACGCGCAGGTACATCGGTCATAGCCCCCAGAGCGAGTCGTTATTGGATGATTTAGTGACGAGTTTATGTGCGTTGGGTGATCTAGCGGTCGTGCGTGGGGAGGATAAAAAGGCGATGGAGTATCGGGAGGAAGCGGTCTTAGGGTTAGAGAAGTTAAGCAAACAGCGACCCGAGGAGTCTTGGTACCGCGAGCAGCTCGAAACCACCCGCGCCTGGCTCGAATCGAAGCGTAGATAATTTCTCATTGTTAAACGGTTGTCCTCAACCGTTTTGCTGTTTCCTAATGTTAAACGGTTGTCCTCAACCGTTTTGCTGTTTCCTAATGTTAAACGGTTG
>JBJSXX010000200.1:0-7422 GCA_046086605.1 Pirellula sp.
CCCAACGCGATATTACCAGTGCGAGGGTTTGCAACCTTCTTGCCGCTGACATACATCGACGGGCGACCAGCACCTTCACCGATGACTAGCGTGTTGGAAAGTCCATCGAGAATTGTGGCCAACTTGACCCCATCTGGACCGCGGCCCATTGCGCCCATGACTTCCTTGGTGCCGATGCTCGGGAGCCCCGCTGCGACGAATGCCGAATTTCGAACGGCATTGATCGAACCGTAATCGGAGAAACCCCAAATTGGAGTGTCGGTCCGCAAGTTGTTGGTGATCGCTGCATAGAGGTTTTGTGGCGGGATGTCTCGGGGAGTTGGAGACGATGGGCAAATCATCAGCGGGATCTGCGTTGTCGTGACAACATCATTGGCCGCAGCGTACCAAGGAATGTTGAAGTTGTATCGGCTGAAGCTCGGCCCTTGTTCGATCATTGGAAGAATCATCGCTGGCCAAGAAACTTGGAAAACAGCGGGTGCGGTCAAAGAGATTCTGCTTGGGGGTAGCCGCTTGTAAGCGCTCTCATAGTTCATCAATGCCAAGCCGAGTTGACGTGCATTGCTCGAGCAACTCATTCGGCGGGCTGCTTCGCGAGCAGCTTGGACCGCTGGCAATAGCAATCCTACCAAGATCCCGATGATCGCGATGACCACGAGCAATTCAACCAATGTAAACCCTGACCGACGCACCAAATTGTTTCGCTTCATTTCTTTACGCTTCCTCATGAATGCTTGAGGCGAACGGTCCGAGCTTCCATCCGGAGCCCCACTCTTTCCAGATTTGCAAGTCCACTGCGGCCTGCATTCGGTAACCTGGAAGTCCCCTCTCAATGAGATGCGAACACTTTATGCACCAGAGCCAGCAAAAGAGTGAAGCAAGGGTTAGGTTTGTGTTAAGAAATGATGAAGAACGGCTGGTTTTGTTAACTACGATGAACCAACGATGAATTTCCAGGCGTTTTTTAAGGTTTTCAGCCCTGGGTATTCAAAACTCGATCCACGAAGCCCTTCCTACTGGTCTCGGTAGACTTGCGTGCTTTCGTCCTTGATGACAGGGACGGCCCGAAGTTGACTCTGCAGCGAAGCTCGCAGAACCTGCGTTCCTTCACGCGTGTGCTTGACTCCAACTTTGACAACCACCTGTTGTTTCGAAGCCAGACTTGGGATTGGAGCAAACATTACCTGCCTTCCGTTGATCTCATACTTCATCGGCGAGTTGACTTGCTCGATGGCCGCTCCCTCGGGGGCTTCGACCACCAAGCGTACTTGGGCATCGGGTCGTGTACCGATATTGTTGATACGGATCGAATAAGTGGTCATGCCAGCGACTTCGATCGGATCATTGTCGTCATCGATCTCGAAGGTCAGTTCGCTTTGCCCTTCGACGACGACTTCTCGTTCCGTGGGTTCGGCCCGAACTCCCTCGCCATCGCTGGTCATGGCAATTGAAAAACGACCTTCTTCAACTGGCAGGAGCACCATTTCGGTTTTCGCCTTTGCGCCCGCTGCAAGCTCCAACAGATTCCAGGCTACGGAGTGCTGATCGGGTAAGTAAGTTCCTTCGTTCGAGGCGCTGATAAAGTTCATGCCTCGCGGCAATCGAGCGGTGATGTAAAGGTCTCTGGCCGTCGCCGTTCCAGTGTTCTCGATGACCGCTTCGTAGGGAGCCGGTCGTTCAAGATGTCGCAGCTTGGGTCCAACGATTTGCAATTGGAGCTTTGGCGCTTTGACTTCGATCGGATAAGCCGATTCGGCCGTCGCGCAATTGGCCGAGGTCGCTCGAACGACATTCGATACTTTGCCGGCCGTCAATGCCATGAGTTCGATTTCAAAACGCATTGACTCTCCAGGTGCTAGATCTCCAACATCCTGCTGCAAGGCACTCGCGCCGCTAACATGCCGAAAGACCTTTGGCACATCTTCTTCAAGCCTTACATCGCGAGCCACACCGGTTCCACTGTTGGTCACATCAATGATGATCGTCGCTGAGTCTCCACCGAGCATCTCGGCGACAGCCGTTTGCTTGATCGAAAGCCGTGGCTGAGTGCTGATTGTTCGTACCGATGCCTGTGCTGCGAATTTAACGCTCGCGACCGATCCGATCTCGCCCTCTGTCTCGGGCACAATTTCCATGCTGATGGTGGCTTCCTGGCCTGCAGCAAGCTCCCCAAGGTTCCATGCTAGTCCATCGTTTCCAACTCGTTGAGCTTCGGGAAAAGCTCGTACGAAACGCGAGCCCTTGGGGATCGCATCTGTGACTTGAACATCAAAGGCCGTCGCATTGCCAACGTTGCGAACAACCGCAGTGAACGTTGCAGCAACTCCAACTTGGACTTCCTGAGGTGCTCGCTTATGGATTTCCAAACTTGGGTTCTGCGAACCTTCAAATTGACGCGAACCCGGTGTCGAGGTTGCCTTGGACCAACCTGTGGCATCCTGCGACGTCAAAGACGGCGGGTCATTGAAATCACCTGCGATGCTTCGCCCCACCGGTGGAGCCGGCGATGGCAAAGCACTAGGCGCTGGTAATGCCGCTGGCAAAGCACCTAGCGAATTCGGCGGCGATGGTGGTGGTGAAACCGTTGGAAATGCTGGGGTAAACGCTGGATCCGATCTGGGATTATCCGTCGCAGCAGGAATCGACGGGGGCAAGACGGCCGAAGGTGCCGACAGGGCAGGTGGCTGGCTAGGTGGCGCAGCCAAAGGGGCAACTGCCGGGAGCGACGGCAGGGTCACCGTAGGCGGAGCACTCACTGGGGATCCGCCCGGTGGCAATAAACTCGGTGGCGCTTCGACCTTGGCACGTGGAGCAACGATCCGCGATGCATCAAATTTCGGCGGTTCGCTGGCAACAGGAACCGCAGACTGTCCAGATGCCAATGCAATCTCTGGGATATCCTGGGGTGGTGGGTCGTTTGCCCAATCCCCCATACTCGCAGGTTCTGGAACCGGAGGCAGGCTCGGTAAAACCCCACCATCCGAAGCGATCGCATCGGAGTCAACAACAATGGGTTTAGCCAATATGGCCGAGTAAGTCGGCGTTTCTAAATCTGGCAGGGTGCTCGTGACACGAGCATCGCGCTGGGCGATGGCCATTGTCAAAACAACCAGCAACCCCGTAAACGTGGTCGCTGCAGCTATGAATGCATATCGCGACATCTACCAATGACCCCTGATCTGAAACTCGATCTGAAATTCCTTTTCCTGATCCAATCAACCCAGGCTTCATAGCAAAACCAAATCGACAATCGAAAGACCAATTCGAACCAATCCGTCAGCTAGCAATCCCACAATCTAGATGTAGAAGGCAGGCTGATGCTGGGTTCCTGTCGTAAAAGTCTTTAATCAATGCTACAATCCCTGGTGTCCAGAGCTGACCCCGCCTCCTACTTCCCACCTGACATGACCCGATTTGTCGTTCGTCTCTCTCTAGCGCTAGCGATTATGCTCCCTGGCACGTTGGCTATGAGCCAAGATCCCTTGGACTCAGAGTTGTCGAGTCTTTGGACTGAGAAAGTTCTCCCAGTGATGAAAACTCACTGTGGTCAGTGCCACATGGACGGTGCCAACGAAGCGGGGGTAAATCTGGGAGACTATTCGACCCTCGAAAAGATTCGCTCCCACGAGAGCACCTGGGAGCAGATTCGTGGGGTGATTCGAGCCGAGGCGATGCCTCCTCCAGAGTCCTCGAAGATGACCTCTGAGGAACGTGCATTGGTATCTCGATGGATCGAGCGGGCACTCCATGAAGTTGACTGCAATCACCGACCGGTGACCCCTCATGTGACAGTGCGACGGCTCAATCAATTCGAGTACGACAACACAATTAGGGATATCTTGGGCGTAGACTTCAAGCCTTCCAAAGAGATCGGTTTTGTGTCCGATGATGTGGGCAATGGATTTGACAACCAAGGTGAAGTCCTGACGCTCGCACCGATCGCCTTGGAGAAGTATCTTCAATCGGCTGCGTTGATCTCCAAAAGGGTGATGTCTTTGGATCGCGAATCGTTTCGCAAGCAAAGTTTCGAAGGGGAGTACATCCCTTACGGCCAGTCGCTGAGCATTCCCCTCTACATTGCTTCCGGCAAGTACACCGTGAGCATACGCACCCGTTTTGGGGATGATCAAAAGGACAACTGCAAAGCCAAGTTGTGGCTCGATGAAACACTGATATCGGAGTGGGAGGTTGCACCTAAGGACGAGACAGCCAAGTACGATTTTGAAGCCAACGATGGAGATCACATGCTTCGAGTTGAATATGCCGACGATTCGAATCCAGAGAATCGAGGGGCCGGCAATAGACGGTTGATCGTTCATTCAGTACGACTCGTCGGGCCCGAACAGGGTGATCCCGCTTTTCCAAAAATTCATCAACAAATCGTGATTGCAACGCCTCAGGACAAGGATCAGCCTGATGCGATGCCGATCGGCTTTACAGAAGCTACCCGCAGGGTTTTCAATCAATTGCTCCCCAAACTCTATCGCCGTAGCGTCAGCCAGGAAGAGGTCCATGCGGTGATGATGATTTGCCAAAAAGCTTCGGATGCTGGATGCAGTTACGAAGAGTCGGTGCGGTACGGACTCCAAGGTGCACTGGTCGCTCCGCAATTCCTTTTTCGCTCTGAGAACTTGGTCCAAAGCGATGGCGTTCGCAGGCTTGATGATTTTGGAATCGCGACCCGATTGTCGTATTTCCTATGGGCATCGACTCCTGACGAAACGCTGCTTAAGCTGGCCGCAGATAACCGGCTCCACGAACCCGAGGTTTTGCGCGGCGAAGTCCTGCGGATGCTCCAAGACCCCCGAAGCGACTCGCTGATCACAGGCTTTTTTTCTCAATGGCTCGGACTCAGGAATATCCAAAAGATCGACATCGACCGAGATAAGTTTCCGATGTGGTCGGATCGATTGCGCTCATCGATGATTAAAGAGACGGAGATGTTTTGTAAGCATCTTTTGCAGGAAGGTTCGATCGAAGATTTCCTCACTGCAAACTACACCTTTGTCAATCCGAGACTTGCAGAGTTCTACGGGGTCGAGTTCGATGGCCAGCAACCATCCGAAATGTACAAACGCAGACCCGGAAGAAACGATGGAGATCCACGTCGCCAAGGCCTCTACGAGCAAGAGGATCGTTGGATCCGAGTGACTCTTCCAGAGAATCGCAAAGGGGTTTTAACCCAAGCCGCCGCCTTGGCTCTGACATCGAATCCAACAAGAAGCTCTGCAGTAAAGCGGGGCAAGTGGGTTTTGGAGACCGTACTGGGTGATCCGCCCCCATCGGCACCCCCGAACGTCCCTTCGCTCGAGCAAGCCAAAGCCGACGATAAGGCATCCTTGCGAGAGCGGCTTGAAATCCATCGATCCAACCCCAGTTGTGCGGGTTGTCACAAATTGATCGATCCGATCGGCTTGGGCTTGGAGAATTTCGATGCGACCGGACGTTGGCGCGACAAAGAGGACGGTCGGGATATTCTGGCCCAAGGTTCCTTGGTCGACGGAAAAACCTTCACAGGCCCCACAGAACTCATCAAAATTCTCTCCGATAGAACCCCGGATGTCGCCAAAAACTTCACCCAACGCCTGTTAACTTACGCCCTAGGCCGAGGTTTACAGCGGGCCGACGGCTGCGATGTCGATAAAATACTCGTACACGTCGAGCAAAATCGATATACAATCAAATCGATCATTTTGGAGATTGTCCAAAGCGATTCCTTCCTCCAACGCTCCCCCGACCAGCCCCAAACACAAGCCAATCGGAACTAAAACGATGAGCACCGATCCATCCCTACCGACAGGTTCCTACCACAGTTCGATGCGACTTAACCGTCGTACGGTGCTTCGAAAACTCGGCATCAATGGCATCGCCGCGTCGATGGCTCTACCCATGCTCGATGCGATGCGTCCGGCAAGCGCCGCTCAAACCGTCGAGCGACCTGTTCGGCTTGCATGGATTTTCTTCCCCAACGGAACCAACGCCGATCGCTGGGCCCCCAAAGGAACCGGTTCTCAATGGGAACTCTCCCCCACCCTCGAACCGCTTGCCGAATGCCGTAACGACTTCAATGTGATGAAGGGTTTGGCTCAGGTCAATGCGCAGTCGCTCGGAGATGGCCCTGGCGATCATGCTCGAAGCGCTGCGGCTTATCTGACCGGTGCGCATCCATTCAAGACCGCAGGATCGAAGATCAAGGTTGGCCGGTCGGCTGATCAAATTGCAGCCGACTCCTACGGACGCAATACTCGCTTGGCCTCGATCGAACTTGGAACCGAAGAAGGCCGCGATGCAGGCTCCTGCGATTCTGGTTACGCTTGTGCTTATTCGAACAACATCTCCTGGCGAAGTGAAACACTGCCAACAGGAAAAGAGATTCAGCCCAAACGAGCTTTTGATCGTCTCTTCGGTGTCGCCGGCGGAGCCGATGCCAAGGAGCAAGGACTCAAGTCAAGCATTCTGGATTTCGTAAGCGACCAACGCAAACATCTCGCACGTCAAGTTGGGGCGGAAGACTCTCGCAAGCTCGACGAATACTTCACCAGTGTCCGCGAACTCGAACAAAGAATTTCTGGATTCTCAACCCCCATCGCCTTGCCTGAAGGAACCACTGCACCTGCAGAAAAACCAAACGATGTCACCGAGCATATTCGCCTGATGTACGATCTGATGGTTCTTGCTTTCCGTACCGATACGACTCGTATCGCAAGCTTCATGCTCGCCAACGAAGGCAGCAATCGCACCTATCCGATGGTGGGCGTCACCGAAGGCCATCATCAGTTGTCGCACCACCAATCGAACCGCGACAAGATGGAAAAAATCCAGAAGATCGACAAGTTCCTCGCGTCGCAATTCGCCTACTTCGTGGAACAACTCCGAGCCGTCTCGGAAGGCGAGGGCACGCTCCTCGATCACTCGATGGTCCTGTACGGCAGCGGATTGAGCGACGGAAATCGGCATCGACACGACGATCTGCCGATCGTGCTCGCCGGCCGCGCTGGCGGAACGATCCGGCCGGGCCGGCACATCAAGTACGAAAAAGAAACGCCGCTCAACAATCTGTTCCTGTCGATGCTCGACCGCCTTGATGCGACGACCGATCAACTGGGCGATAGCTCGGGCCGATTGAACGACCTCGGCTGATCGCTCACCTAAAGCAACGCCGGATTTGGCCGCAATTGCCTCTCCAGGCACAATTGCCGTACCATGCAACGGGAATTCACGCCGCCGTTTCCAACAGCCCACTCAACGCAAGGCCGGTCATTATGGCGTGGATGACTTTGAAGCTCGCGATCGTAATCGGCGCCGTTGCGGCCTGGCCAACGGCGCCGATTACGATCGCGAGCTTCAAAGTCATCCACGCCATAATGACCGGCCTTGCGTTGAGTGGGCTGTTGGAAACGGCGGCGTGAATTCCCGTTGCAT
>JBJSXX010000201.1:0-12085 GCA_046086605.1 Pirellula sp.
ATCCCGGATTATGCTGCAGATCCGGCGATCCTCTATCTCGATTTAGGAGCTTCCCTGTACACCGACGGTTTGATCGTCTGGAATTCCAATCAAGGGGATACTGCTGGCGATCCCACCGATCCTTACCCCTGGGGCTCTGGCGGTTCCGGACTTAAAAGGGCAAGGTTGTATTATTTAAACATCCTAGATCCAACCTGGAACTTCGATAACGACGTTGATAATTCTTCAAACGCTTGGACGGAAATCACATCGGTTTATGATGCGGGGGATTTTACTCAAAATAACTCTTTGATTTCGCCTGCGGAAGTTCGATCCTTCACCGAGGTGCAAGCCCGAGCGTTTAAGTTCGTATTGCTCGAAGGCTTCGGCGACGATTCGATGGTTAAAACTGACGTAGATAATGAGGGTAATGCAATTCGTGAGGCTCAAAAAATCATCCTAATGGGCGAACTAGCATTCTTCCAAAGCGGAGGTCCTAGCCCTCCGCCCCCACCCCCTGGGCCTGTACCTGAACCATCGACCCTGCTTGTTTTGGTCGGTCTGTCGAGTTTGACGATCGGCAAAAACTGGATCTCGAAGCGTAAACGCTAGTATTCAGATCGCCTTGAAAAATGCTGACAGCGCCCGACCAAATAGTCGCCTGGGAAAAGCGTTGGCTTGGTCCGATTCGGCAATCGCTTGCCATCGAGATGGCCTCGGCGGACCCCGGTCATGGCCTTGAGCATGTCGAGCGCGTCGTCAAAAACGCGAAGCGAATCGCAGAAACATTGACCGTCGACTACCAAGTCCTACTGTCGGCTACTTGGTTTCACGATTGCGTTTGCGTTGCGAAAAATTCGCCCCTTCGTTCCCAAGCTTCCCGACTCGCGGCCAAACGTGCGCTCGGGATCCTGGAGGAGTTGGGATACCCGACCGACAAGTTTAATCAGATCTCGCATGCCATCGAAGCCCACAGTTTTTCTGCTGGAATTCAATGCGAGTCGATCGAGGCCCAAGTCCTCCAGGACGCCGACCGGCTCGAAGCCCTAGGTGCCATCGGACTTGCCCGCTGCCTGATGACCGGCGGTGCCATGGGCCAACGGCTGTACCATCCCGACGACCCTTTTCCCACCACTCGGCAGCTTCGCGACGACCAGCAATCGATCGATCATTTCTTTGCAAAATTGCTGAAACTTCCTTCCACCATGCAAACGAGAGCCGGACGAGAGATTGCCAATCAAAGGAAAGGTTTCTTAGTCGATTTTCTCAAGCAACTTTCCTTGGAAATCGATGTTCGTGCCGATCACCTAGATGCCTTCGATCATCTACAATGAGCCCTCCCGCTCACTCGAACTTTTCTAGCTACCCTGGTGCTTGAGCCATTTTGGACAGAGCGTTTTCTGTCGACCGGATATTGATAATGCATGGTCTGATCCTCGTACAACTCCAAAAATTTGCTCAGCAAACCATTGGGCCTCAACAGTGGCGCGAAGCCCTCGCAGAAGCGGGTTTTGGCAATCAATCTTTCTCCACTGGATCGGTGTACGAGGATAGCCAAGCAATCGAGCAAATCGTACTTGCTTCCAAAACCCTGGGGATTCCGATAAGCGAAGTCATTGAGTCGTTTGGTGTTTTTCTCTCGACGGAATTGGTCCGACTCTATCAAAGAGTCATTAAACCCGAATGGAAGACGCTCGATATCATCGAGAACACCGAGACCTTTATCCACTCTGCGGTCCGAGCTGGAAGCCCTGGAGCTGTCCCTCCCGTCCTCGACGCGATCCGAATTTCCGACGATGAACTTCAGCTCCTCTACTCATCTGAGCGGAAACTCTGTCAGCTCGCCATCGGCATCATCAAGGGGCTATCGAATCACTTCCAAGAAGTCATCGAAATCGATCACGATTCCTGCATGCACAAAGGTGATCCCTATTGTTCGTTCAGACTCGTTCGACGTCATCTCGAACGAGAAACCATGAAAGTCCAACTCGATCGCACCTCCAACTTCCAATCCGATGCTGTTAAGACGATCGTTGGCTCGACCCAGGAAGATACGGCTTCTGGAAAATCGTTTACACTCCATTCGACGAAAAAGAAAACGGAATGGAGCAAACTCCTAAACCCCTCGATCGTCCCTTCGGATATCGCTAGTATCGGTCCATACCGTATGGTCGCGATCCAAGGCGAAGGAGGAATGGGTTGCGTGTTTAAGTCGATCGATACCCGAACAGAGCAAACATACGCGATAAAAGTTCTCCATCCTAAAGTCGCCGAAGAGGACACAGCTCGCCAACGATTCCGAAGAGAGTGGCGGGCGCTGCAACTCATCGATCATCCTAGAGTCGTCGAGGTACACGATGTCGGTGAAATTAACTCTCTACCCTACCTGGTGATGGAGTTTCTAAGTGGTTCAAGCTTGCAGGCCTATCGATCCCGATTCAATAGCTTGCCAATGCACGAAGTTCTTCGCATCGCGATAGAAACAGCCGAAGCACTGCTGGCTGTCCACCAGTCGGGGATGATCCACCGAGATCTCAAGCCCGAAAACCTATGGATCGAATCTCCGTCGCTCAACGTGAAGATCATCGATTTTGGACTAGCTCACTTGTCTGAAGAAGAGATGCGACTGACCCGCTCGGGAACCTTCATCGGCACCCCCTCGTTCATGGCTCCCGAACAAGCAAGCGGTGAGAAGACCGATCAACGATCCGACTTTTTCGCCTTCGGATGCATTCTTTATGATCTGATCACAGGTACAAGACCCTTCGATCGAGAAAACATCATCAGCACTCTCTCGGCGCTGGCTAACCATCACCCGACCCCGCCCGATGAACTGGTTTCCGAGGTCCCCATGAAGCTCACCGATTTGATCATGAAGATGCTCGAAAAGAACCCGGAGAATCGACCGGCGAATTGCGAGGAGATTCTCCGCTTGCTCCATGAGATCCGAGCCGATCTGTCTTAGATCGGGTCTTCATTCGAAATCGAGTACTTGCTCAGTCTTATCGAGTCGTGTTTTGAGCACCGCGTAAGGAACCGATTGAACAGATTCTCCGCGATCGATCGCCAAGCACGCGAGTTCCGAAGCGCTTTGGCCTAGTACCATAAAGACCGGTTCCATGCGGATGCTCCCATAAGCGATATGGCTTGCTGACATACAAACAGGCACGAGCAGATTCTCGCACTCTGAACTCTTGGGGCAAATGCTGCGGCGGGAGATCGGATAAGGCTTCGTAGGGATCTGAACATCCCCCTCGTTCCTCGCTAGCCCTTCGGACGTTACGTAGCGCTGGGTGTTGTGGCTATCCATATTATAAGCCCCCATGCCCACGCTATCTTCGACCACCTCGATCCGCTTGCAGTTCTTCTCGGTCATGACATACTCGGAAACCATCCGACGCGCCTCGCGAACATACAGTTGCCGTGGCCAATTTCCATTATCTAAGAACTCATCCTTGGCCAGTCCATTCTTCTGAAAAACTTGGCGTATCGACTCGGGAACCCGAGCGTTGTTGGCCAATGTCCACATCAATCCCTTCTGGTAATTCTCGTGATCCCTGACGATCTGATCTCGCCTGGCATAGTCAGCATCCGGATATTCATAATTCTTACCGATATAGTCGGTGCTGAAGGCAAAGTTATTGTTCACATCGGTCTTGCGATTGGGCATCCATATCGGGGCCCAAGGCACCCGCATATCGCCGGACTCGAAGTTTCGCAGGAGCAGTTCATAGTCCAACTCGTTGTAGTTTTCGGGTTTGGGCCAAGCGACCATGTTCTCGGCAACATCGGTCGTACACATGCGGTAGTTGTAAGCTTGAATTCTGTGATCGCCATCGCCGTCGCTCCCCTGAGGCATCGGAGTGATGTTAGGCAAAAGTCCGCTCTTGCGGTCCCCTGGCGTACGAAAAGGATCGACGGGCTTAACGAACTGGTGGTGAATTGTCTTGGCCATCTGCATGCCGTTGATCGTTTCGCCATAGAGGGCGTTGGCTTCGCGACCGACGTGATACGATACGCCTGCCTTAGCCATCAGATCCCCCTCGTAGCTTGCATCGATAAACATCTTTGCGACGAAAACCTTGCCGCTTTCGGTTCGGATCGATGCGATCTTGGTACCCGTTTTGACAACCCCTGATTTCAGATCCAATCGCTCCTTGAAGACGACCTGGACATGCGTCTCTTTGACCATCTGATCGAAGACCAAACTCGCCACATGAGGCTCAAAAGTCCACATCGAATCTTCGTTCTGCGAGTTGACCGTACGGCCTTTGAAATACTTTTCGCGAGTCTCTTGTTTCCAATGGGCTGGATCTTGGTAATGCTTGAAAATTCTGCGATAGAACTCGCGTGAGATCCCGCCGATACAGCGTTTGTTGCCGATGTCCGTCGCGCCCAACCCGCCGGTGGTCATCCCACCGAGGAACCCAGTTGGCTCAATCAAAACCACGGACTTACCAAGCCTCGCAGCCGAGACTGCAGAAACCACCCCACCACTGGTTCCTCCATAAACAACAATGTCTACTTCGATCGGTCCGCTCAAGCGATTGGCATTTTGGCCCCAAGAATCACCACCAAGCAATCCCAGGACAAATATAGTCAAACATAATGCATAAGCTCTTTTTATCGACACAATACAAACAACCTTTCGATTGGGTTTTCAGGCTTCATGTCTCAACGATCTTATTCTCCCCAAATCGAATGAGGATCAAAGAGCATCGACGCGATGATGCTCATCGCAACGCAGCCAGCAAACGCAACGACTGCAGGGCCAACTTGAAATTCAACAATCCCTGATAGCTTGACCAACATGACCAAGAAGGCCAAGAGCATCACATCGAGCATACTCCAGCGTCCGGAGAATTCGATGATTCGATAGGCTGTTGCGCGATGATGATGTTCGAGCCAACGGAACCAACATAGCTCGAGCAAAGTGATTAGTTTTACGATTGGCAAGACAATCGAAAATGCAAAGATAATCGTCGCCACAAACCAACTCCCCTGCGCGTAGAGTTCAAAGATCCCCCCAACGATGCTGCTGTGGTATCGATGCCCCAATTTCTCAATCTCGAGAATCGGTAGAAAGATCGCCGCAGGGAACAGCAGCAATGCAGCCATGGCTGCCGCCGCAGTTCGCTGACTTGCCCGCTGGCTCCTAGCCGGATTGGCGATCGTCGTTCCACAACGGGTACAAGCATAGGCGAGCGTTGAGTCAGATCCATCGACCAGTCGATGAACTTGGCCACAACAGTGACAAGCCTTCAGGGACATCGCTCAAGCCCCCTCGGGGTGTCGGTATGCAATAAACTCATCCATCGCTCGCTTGGCTTGCTCGTAGTCACTTTGACGAACAACCACTTGGGCATAGCCAGCCGCATCCGGCCAACCGGTACTGCCACCAACCCCAGAGTGGTACGCAAGGATACCGATCTCTTCTAAGTAGCCTATGAGCAAACGAGCTTCGATGTCCGTCAGATAGTCGGTCAGCACAACAGGTCGACTCGGGTCGCTGGTCATCGTTGTTCTCCTGGGAGGCGATAGGAATACGCCTGATTGTACACCCTTTTTGGCCTGCCGATGTTGGCACAACCCTGGGCGAAATTGCGCATCGGGCAATCTTGGGGATTTTCCAACGAGGGAATCTAAGCAACAATACATCCATCAGAGAGCGAATTGAACCTTTGCTCCAAGGAGTTTTGATGGCTGACCAAGAGAATCAATCACCCGAAACCAGCGAGCCGGCGGCGGCAGGCAGGTACACGGTCGTTGCGCGTCGTTATCGCCCAAAAACTTTCGAGGAATTGGTTGGCCAAGACACCGTTGCCCAAGGCTTGCTCCGAGCGATCGAAACCAATCGTGTCGGACATGCCTACCTCTTTACCGGCGCTCGCGGGGTCGGTAAGACCAGCACAGCTAGGATCTTCGCCAAAGCCCTCAATGCTTCGACCGACGGCACAGGGCGCTTCGATCCAAACTCCGAGGTCGCACTTGCGATCGACTCAGGCGATGACATGGACGTGATTGAGATCGATGGCGCGAGCAATCGCGGCATCGATGAAATTCGTCAGCTCCGATCCAACGCCTCGATCCGCCCGACGCGATCCTCGTACAAGATCTACATCATCGATGAAGTGCACATGCTCACCACGGCGGCTTTCAACGCCCTGCTCAAGACACTCGAAGAGCCGCCAGGGCACGTGAAGTTCATTTTCTGCACGACCGATCCAGAGAAGATACCAATCACGGTCTTGTCCAGATGCCAACGGTACGATTTCCCACCCGTGGGCACCGATCAGATTTTGGATCGTTTGAAGTTCATTTGTTCCAATGAAGGGACCGAAGCCGACGAAGAGGCTTTGAAGGTCATCGCAAGACGCGCAGCCGGATCGATGCGCGATAGTCAATCTCTGCTCGAACAGATGCTCAGTTTCGGAGGCAAGCATATCTCGGTCGCAGAAGTCCACGCGATGCTCGGCACGGCCGATGAGACCCGGCTAGCAACCTTCGCGCAGTGCATGGTGGCCAGGGATGCTGCCGGAGCAATCACCGAACTCAACGCAGCGATCGGCGATGGCGTGGATCCCGGTCAGTTAGCCGAACAGTTTCTCGGCTATCTTCGCGACGTGATGACCGTATCGATCGGAGTTCCAGCCGAATTGATGCGAACGGCCGATGCAAGTCGCTACCAGGAGCTTAAAGCGCTCGGGGAAACCTGGGGCCTCTCGACTCTGTTGTCAGCAATCCAGTTGCTCGACGATACGATCGTTAAGATGAAGCACAGCGTCCAGAGTCGAATCCTGCTCGAAGTTGCCTTGGTTCAGATTTGCACTTTAGCAGATCTGCAAGCTATCGCAGACGTTGTTCAAGGGCTTACGCAGCACTTGAGTCCAACCGTTGTAGCGGATCGACCTGCACTTGTAATCACCCCTGCATCGCCCGTTGTCTCTGATTCTCAGAGTGAGGACGTAAAAAAAAAAGAGTCCCTGAGCCAGGAACCTAGCGATAATTCGGCAGTAACCGAGCCAAATTCCCCACCGGAGCCTCAGCATGGTGTCGCGGAAGTTGTGGCCATACCAGAGACGGCTGCCACTGACCCGTCGACGATCGACCAAGCCAACGATCCACTCCAGCAACTAGCATCGGTAGCCTTGGGACTAGAAGGGCTTGCCAGACAGCTTGCAACGCTTGCCATGGAAGTCATCGAGCATCAAGAGAACCAGTGGGAGGTAAGATTAGCTCGGGAGGCTCAGTTGACGATTTCGAAAATCTCCAGTCCTGAGAACACGCGGCGGTTGACCGATGGGCTCAAAGCGTTAACAGGTCGGGAACTGCAACTGCGGTTCGTGATCACGGACAAACCGATGCCCCATGCTCGGGGCGAGCAAACCCCGGAGGCCAAGCAAGCGGCAAAGGCTTCTCAGCCGCAGCGGATCCGCGAAGTCATGGCCGATCCTCTCATCAAACGGTTCATCGAAGTACTTGGCGGCGAGGTCACCAAAGTGGATGATCTCCAGGCATAGGCGATTCGTCGCCTTTTCTAAGCCCGCAATACCCGCAGTCGTTGTAAGTTGATGTATACTTAGGTCTCAAAGTCCAACACCCCCCTGCCCTGCTCTGACCGGCCATGCACCGATTCCAAGCACCCGATCGACGTAAATTCTTGGTTGCCTCCGGCGGCCTCATCGCGGGGCTTCCGTTGGGAATCCCAAACTTAGCACCCTCTGTGCAAGCAGCAGGTAAGTCCCACGGCGGTCAAGCCAAGTCGGTGATCCTATTTTTTCTTTGTGGCGGTTCAAGCCACATCGATACCTGGGATATGAAGCCTGAGGCACCGCTAGAGTATCGAGGCCCGTTTCAATCGATCCCCACTTCGGCTCCGGATATACGACTCTGCGAACATTTACCAAGGCTCTCGCAGCAAGCGCACCATCTTGCGATTGTTCGCTCCGTTGGAGCTTCGGTCAGTACCAACGATCACCATGCTGGTTATTACTATAACCTCACGGGGCACGTTCCTGACCCTACTTTTCTGTCCCTTGGCAACGACCGACGTCCTTACGCCGACGATTGGCCTTCGATGGCCTGCGTCGTTGCCAAGAAAACGGATCCTCGCTCCTCTCTTCCCAATACCATCACCCTCCCTCATAAGCCGAGCAAAGCGCCCTACACGCGCCCGGGCCAATTCGCCGCCCGCTTGGGTGTCGAATTCGATCCCCTCTTTGTCGATGGCTCGCTCGATAAGCCTCTGCAGTTCCAAGCACCCTCGTTGACACTTGCAGGCGGCACTTCTGCCGCTCAGCTTCAATCGCGCAAAGAGCTACTCGGTCGATTCAATCAAGCCCGCAGAGATCTCGATCGGGTTGCCGATGAATCGAACTGGAAAAAGCATCAAGACCGAACGCTCAATTTGCTTCTATCTTCTCAAGCAACTCAAGCGTTCGATCTGTCGACCGAGACTGAGGCGACCCGAAACCTCTATGGCACCAGTGTCAACGCCATGAGCTTGCTCTTGGCTCGCCGATTGGTCGAGGCCCAAGTCCCATTTATCACCGTGTTTTGGCGAGAAAACGAGGCCATTGCGGATGCTTGCAAGAGCGAAGGTGCTTGGGATACCCACGGCAATAACTTCGAATGCCTCAAGAAGCATCTCCTACCGGAATTTGATCAAGCCTTCTCAGGGTTGTTGATCGACCTCCAGCAACGAGGCCTTCTTGATCAGACGCTTGTTATGGTCACAAGCGAAATGGGACGTAAACCCAAAATTGGAGATCCTCGCTCGGGCGGTACAAGCGGTGCCGGACGGGATCACTGGACGCATTGCCAGAGTGTGCTACTGGCCGGTGGCGGGATCCGTGGTGGTCTAACCTATGGTACCACCGATCGATACGCAGAATACCCTGCCGAAAATCCAGTTACCCCCGCCGATGTCGCCAAGACGGTCTACAAAGCCGTTGGAATCAATGACCTCCAAGCGACGGACACTCAAGGTCGCCCCTACCATCTGCTCGAAGAAGGCCGAGCGATTGACACGCTTTTTGGCTGAAAGCTTGTTGCAGGCTGTTTGCGAAGTCAGACGGATCAGACGGATCAGACGGATCGGACGGATCAGACGGATCAGACGGATCAGACGGATCGGACAGATCGGATCAGATCGGATCAGAAAGTGCTTTTAATCTTTTTGACTGCCTCGGCTGTCTCGGTCCCTTTGTAGTAGTCGTCCAGTGGATAGCATCCCGAGGGCAAGCCGTTTCGCGGTGCTGTCGTGCAATCCGAAAAGGTCCTGCATATAAGCTTACGCTGCGAAGTCCCATTCAAAACCGCATCGGTAAGTACCTTGGGGTAGGATAAAACCGTTCGACCTAAGCCGACCATGTCGGTCCAACCGGCCCGCACATTATGAACCGCCGAGGCAGCAAGGTACTCCTGCAAATACGAATACCCCGAACCGACAACGATCATCCCCGGATTCTGTGCCTTGATCTGCCGTGTCACTTGAAAATGCTTGGCCACCGATAACAAAGGATCTTCGTGAGGCTGGTAGCCGTCCGAAGGTGGAAAAGCCGCTGGCCGAAGCATATGCGGCGTGTAATAAGGGCTCCCACCTGTGACGTTCAGCAAGTCGACACCCTCGGCCCGAACCCACTGTATGAATTGCATCGGTTCGCTCAGATCAACCTGGGTTGGCTCCTCGATGTTCATCCCAAATCCCCATTGATAGGGGATCAAATGGTCGTGTGCCCGTGGACGCCCTTGGCCTAGTTTTCCTTCGATTGCTGTCTCCGGATTCGGCTCATGCGGAATGGAATCAAAAGCGCTAAGCCGAATGCCGATGCCAAGTTCGGGAACCGCTTTGCGTATCCGGCGAACGATCTCGATGACGATCCTTGCTCGATTCTCCAAAGAACCGCCGAAGGCGTCTTGCCTCGTCCTGGCCGACAAAAACTCATGGAGCAAATAACCATGGCAGCATTTGATATCGACAAAGTCGGCACCGATTCGGTAAGCCAATTCCGCCGCATGAACATAAGCCTCGATCAGTTCCCAAATTTCAGCTTCGCTCAGATAACTTCCCTCGCTTACCCCGAACTTGCCATCGAGCATCGGGTGCCGATGAGCGACGCGTGGCTCCCATCGATGATGGTCGTTGGGTCTGCAAAACCGGCCCGAATGGGTTAACTGGCATCCAACGATCAGGTCTTGGTCATCCCCCCAATGCTCACGGTGGGATTGTCGAAGTCCGACGATGAGTTGACCGATTTGCTCGCTGTTGTGCTTGTTCAAAATGAGTTGGTTTGGATTCGCGCGTCCATCGGGCCGCACGGCCATCGCTTCGCCACCCCAAATCAGCTTGGCACCCGACTCGCCGAACCGCTTCCAGCGACGAATCATCGGCTCGGTGATTCCACCTTGAGTTGTCCCATCCCATCCCTCCATCGGTTGCACTGCAACCCGATTACCTATCTTGTGATCTTTCCACTTTAGCGATTGCATCAGTGGACTTCCAGATGGCTGGTGAACTTGGGAGTCGAGTGGGATCTCAACCCCGAGCGACGCAACATGCTTGGAAAATAGCTCAGGTGTTTTTAACGAAGAGAGTTTGGTCAGTACGTGCATGGTGGTTGGCTCAGGAGCTTCGAGTAGCAGGACGAGCGATTGAGTATATCGTCAAAACTGCACCAAAACCGATCCCGATCATGCTCACCCATTGAGCGATGCTCAAATCGGTTCCGAATTGGCCTCCTTCGTCAACCCGCACGATCTCCTCGAGGAATCTCAAAATCCCATAAACGAGCCAACCGGAGCCGAAAACCAGGCCTGGCCGTTGGATCCATCTCGGGATGTTCAAGCTCCAAAAACAAAGAAGAAAACCGGTGATGGATGCATAGATCTGCGAAGGATGCACAGGTAAGCTTTTACTTGGTAGCTCACGAACTACAACGCGTTTTCCATCGGTTCGCACCAGTCCCTCGAGCGAGGGTGGCTCATGCTTGCGAATCGCCTGTGCTTGCTCCTGGGCCGACTGTGGCACGATCCCGATCTGAAGTGGTTCGAGGATTTGGCCTGCTCTGACTCCATTGGCATCGGCCCAGCTACCGGCATCGATCGACTCGATTTCCGCCACCTGATCCGAGGACTTCTTCGTATGCATTCCTAGCAATCTGCCTGAGGCAAGCTGATCCATATAAGCAGGTGCGCCTCTCGGAAACTCGATTGAGGGCAACCCTGATTCGACAATGCCCCCATAGCAGCAACCGTTGAACAAGCATCCTATACGTCCAAAGGCAAGTCCGATAAAAAAAGCTGGAACGATCGCATCGAGCAAAGAGAAAGGAGCCACCTTTTGCAAAATTGCCCAGCCTAGAATCCCAGCGATCCCGCCGAGAACTGCTCCATAAACAACCAATCCACCTTCGGTAAACTGCAACGCAGTCCAGAGTTTCTCCGCGATGGTCTCCCCTCCGAGCTCACTCCACTTTTGAACGATGTAAAAAATCCGAGCACCCAACAATCCCCCAACAACGGTCCAGATAACCAAACCAATAAAGGACTCTCTGGGAACTCCAAGTTGTAACACTCGCTTGTAAGAAACCCCGACCGCAGCCAGAACTCCAATCATCATCATCAAGCCATAGCCACGCACCGGCAGGCCGACGACGATCTGTTCTGCTGTTCCAGCAGCCACCTTGGTCTCAATCGCAGGTAGGACAAATCCCAAGACTCCAACACCGATGGCCCAATTGAAGAGTCCATCAAAGATCGCTAATTTGCCCTCTTTTTGTTTGCCGGACTGATGAAGTCCGTAAAGCAGCGTGATCCCAAAATAAAGAATCAGTCCGAGCATCGACCAACTGAGGATTCCAAATAGTGGCAACGGGCCGATCTGGTGCGGAAGATAGAAAAGGGTTTGCCGCATCAGAGGATTTCCTAGCTAGGGTAGCGTGAAAGTCGCATTGTCGATCAAACGCGTTGTGCCCACTCTGGCGGCGATGATCCCAACAACCGTGCCGACGATCGATGCAACGGGCTCGAGGGTTTCTGGATGGACAATCGCCGCATAGTCAATCGAGTCGACCGGTGCTGCCAGCAAAACCTCACGCATCGCTTG
>JBJSXX010000202.1:0-7706 GCA_046086605.1 Pirellula sp.
TGGGCTCGCATCAATAGTCGATCTCGAAGGAAGTCGAAGCCAAACTCTTTGGCCGTCCCGTAAGTCACATCGGCTCCGTAGGCATTGCGGCGTTGGTCTTGATTGTGGTCGGTAAGGACGATTCCGACTTTGAGACCCAATGCTTCAAAAATGGGTTTCATCCAGTCGGCATCCCGATGAGCTAGGTAGTCGTTGACCGTCGCTAGATGGGCACCTTTGCCCACCATCGAATGGAGCACCAGAGGCAAGGTAGCTGTGAGTGTTTTTCCTTCACCGGTTTGCATCTCGGAAATACAACCATGGTAGAGGCACACGCCTCCGAAGATTTGGACATCGTAGTGCCGCATGTTCATTTTGCGACGCCCCGCTTCACGAACCAGCGAATAGCATTCGGGCAGTAGGGTTTCGAGTGGCTCGCCACTTTTTGCGCGATAGATCAGCGAAAGGAACTCTTTGCGAAGTTGCGGATCGCTCAGGGATTTGCGGTTCTCTTCCCAACCATTAACCGCTCGAGCTTGTTCGAGCCATTGGTTGATTTTATAGGTTCCCACGCCGGGGATTTTCCAACCGGCTGCCACGTGTGGGCGGTAGGGAAGTTGTAGCTGGACGCCTTTGGAAGCGTTGGCAGGTGGGTTTTCGTTCGTGGCAGGTTTGTCGTTCATAGGTGCTCAATTTTAGCCAGCAATAGGGTTGTATTTAGGCCTTGTTTGGGAGTTTGCCCACTTTTCCCAAAACTCCTATGCCGTCGAGTCGTCGCTGTTTGGATGCAGAATCGATTTGCCAGCATTCTGTAGCGATTGGGTATTTTATGAAAATTGTTCCTTATGTCCTTTTTTTTTCTTAGCTACGGCCTCTGACGGCCGATCCAAAGATGCGAAAGGTGCGCTTAGTAACGCGTAGCGAGAATAAAACATGAAAATCAATCGAACCACCCTCAGTTTGATCGTGGCCTCTCTATGTGGAGTAGGGCCGACAATTGCATTTGGCCAGGACGCGTTGAGCGAGGCAGCTCGCTCGAGTGCTGGCCGAGTCGGTGACGCGGTAGGCGCACCAAAGGTACAAAGCGGAGCGAGCCAATCGATCTCCGACGCTGGGGAGGTCAAAGCCCCTGCGATGCGAAGTCCATCGGATAAAGCTGTCGCGGGAGCCTATCCTGTTACAACGGCTGCCCGTCCAAGCGGTGTGGTAGCATCGCTTGGAGCATCCGATTGCACCTCTCCTGGTTGCACAACCCCGGGTTGTGATTCGGCGGGTTGCGACTCGCGTGGATCGCTCGGTCTAGGTCAAAGAGGCTTATCGGGCGGTAGACTTCTGGGCGGTAAGCATCTGGGCGCTGGCCAGTTGGGTCGTGGTGGCTCTTGCGATACGGGAGCTTGTGGCACAGGTGGTGGATGCGATTCTGGCGGAGCCTGTGGATCGAGTGGACTTCTCAGTGGTTTTGGTGCCGCGTGCGGAGCAGGGACTGGTTGCAGGAGTCCTTTTGGAAGCGGTCTTGGTTGGGCCGAATCAGATACATTGCTGTGGTGGGGCCGTGGCCTAACCAACTCCCCAGTGATTGTCGGTGGCAACAGCCCGACAGTTTTGCCGACGAATCCTCTCTTGGGTGGATATGACAATCCTTTGGGAACCGACATGCTCTTAGGACTCAGGGGCAACGTCGGTTTTTGGCTCGATGACTGCCAGAACTATGGTGTTGGCGGTCGCGCCTGGGGTTTAATTTCCGACGGCAATGAGCAAGTGATCACCAACGGGGGCAACTCGACGGGGATTTCTTTCTTCAATACCTCGCTCGGACAACCTGACACGTACATCGTCAACTTGGATCGAGGTCCATTTGGCAAGAATGTTGGTGAGATCGGTGTGCTCAACGACCTGGATGTCTACTCGGGTGATCTGTACCTCAGAGCGTTGCTCTTGGGGAATCAGTGCAATCGAGTGGATCTGCTTGGTGGTTACACCTTCTTGCGACTCGATTCGGGTTACCAGCTACGATCGAGGATCGTCGATGGTTGGACCGATGCACCTCCTCCTGTGACCACGATCACAACGATTGTCGACCGTTTTTCGACGAAGAACGAATTCCATGGTGGACATGTGGGCTTGCAGTCAAGTATCACCCGCGGCCGGTTCGGTTTGGGGTTGATGGGCAAGGTTGCTATGGGCAACATGACTTCGACAAGCAGCATCAGTGGGAACTACGAGCAGCTTCCACCGTTGCCAAGTCAACCTGATCGACAGAACCGAGGATTGTTTGCTCAGTCGAGCAACATTGGAACGATCAGTCGCGATGCCTTTACCTTCATCCCTGAGATGAATGCCAAGCTTCGCTATCAAGTGGGCCGATTCCAAGTTGGAGTGGGCTATACGATCGTGGTTCTTCCAGAAGTCGCCTTGGCCGCCAGCCAGATCGATACCAACGTCGATGCCTTGGGGATTGTCAATCCACCGACCGTTGCTCCGGTCAATCGATTCAATACCGAATCGTACTACCTCCACGGTATCGACCTGGGCGTAACCTACAACTTCTAGTTGGATTCGAGCCAGACTCGACCACCAAAACTTCACGAGATGTTTCGCAGCTAGGCTTCGAAACATCTCTTCGTTTCCACAGACACCGGACTGGATATGGTACCTGTTATTGTTCAAAGCATTGGAAATTGGTTGGATCATTTCCACCTGACGCTTGGAACTTGGGAAACCCTTCTTTGTGACCTTCGTTCCGCCTATTTTCGTCAAGACCAAGATCAAATCCAAGCTCTTCGCGGGTCGATCGAATCAGCCAGAGAGATGATGATCCAGAGCAAGTCGAATCGGGAATCGATTCTCCATCAAGCGAGATCGCAAGGTTTTGATGCTGCGAATTTTCGCGAGCTTTCCAAATTGCTCGATGGTCAATGGCCAGCCCTCTGGACCCATCGTCTCTCGGGACTCGAGCATCAAGTGGCTCGTATTGGTCAGTTAGGGGTCAGCTTGTGGATCCACTCGGCGGATTCTCGCGAGTTGGTCTCAGAACTGATGCAACTACTGGGGACCAAGGCACCTCAAGTCATCGATGGTACGCACAAGATGGGGATTCCTACAGATGAGCACGAGCCGGTGATCATCCGATTTCCTCGCAAGGCGGCTTGAAGCCTACCAAATGCTCCGAAGTTCAACGCAGATGCAAGGCTCTTTGCACATGGTCACTTGGGCCTGACAGGTAAGCTGGCTATATCGTGAGTCTTTTAGTACTAACTGCAGGATGGACTGGTCATCTGGATCAACGATCCAGTATTCGGGCACAGAGAATTTCTCGTAGAGTTCCCGTTTGATTTGGGTATCGTTCTTGGATGTGGAAGGAGAGAGGATCTCGACGATCAAATCGGGAATCCCTTTCACCTTCGCCGGCGTTAAGATCGATTTGCGGGCTGCCGAAACGATGACCAGATCGGGCTGAACGATATCGTGGGGGCTGAGTTGCACATCGACCGGTGCGTTGAACACCCATCCATGGCCCTTGAGCTCATACTGAAGCATGAGCTGAAGTTGCAAATGTCGAGAAACATGCTGGTGGTAAAGACTCGGGGCAGGACTCACGAAATGCTCTCCATCCACAATTTCATGGCGAAGCCCATCTTGGGGCATCGCAGCGTAGTCTTGGTAAGTCATTGAGGTTTTCGTCGACATGGATTTGAGACTCCTTGGACTCCCATTTTAGACCACGGGCTCTAATAGAATCCACTGTGTCGACAAGAAATTGTACGAATTGAAGCGAGCTTAAAGCTCCCAGAGATGATTTCGGAGAAATCATCTACAATGCGTTGACTTCGGAGAAATCATCTACAATGAGCCGCCACAAATGGTTGTTTTGCTGTGTTTAGCTACCTTCGATTTGGCTCAGTCGGATTAGGCTGATGAGTTCGTCGGTGCTCAGGCGTCCGGCTCGGTCGGCTCCGTCGAGCACACCGGCGATTAGCTCCCGCTTGTCCTCGTGCAAGGCGAGGATCTGCTGCTCGATGGTGTCCTTTGCTACGAGCCTATAGACTGTCACGGCCCGCTGCTGGCCGAGCCGGTGGGCTCGGTCGGTCGCTTGATCCTCGACAGCAGGATTCCACCACGGATCCATGTGGATGACGTAATCGGCAGCCGTTAAATTCAATCCGGTACCACCGGCCTTGAGCGAGATCAAGAACAGATCCCCTTCGCCAGCTTGGAACGCATCAACAGCTTCCTGCCGTTTGGCCGCCGGTGTCGCGCCATCGAGATACTGGTAGCGGATCCCGACGCGATCGAGCGCCTCTCGCAAGAGGCTCAGGTGCTGAACGAACTGACTGAAAACCAACGCGCGGTGTTCGCCTTCTCGAAGCTCGTCGACGATCTCCATGAATAAATCGAGCTTGGCACTGGACTTGTCCCATCTCTTGTCGACCAGTCGCGGATGGCAAGCCAATTGTCGCAATCGCGTTAGCCAGGCCAAAACACGAATCCGCATCTGGGCATCGGTATCTCCCGATGGGCCTTGGGTTAGCTCGGTGAGTGCGGCGAGTCTTGCCGCGTCGTATTTTTTGCGCTCGAGTTCAGAAAACTCGGCCAAGCGGACAACTTCGGTTCTCTCCGGTAGTTCGCTAAGCACTTCCTTTTTTGTCCTGCGTAAGATGAAGGGTTTAACGACTCGCCCCAGAGCCAGCAATCGATCCTTAGAGTTGTGGCGTTCGATGGGTTCGGCGAAATTCTTACGAAACTTTTCCCAAGACCCCAAAAGTCCTGGGCTGACGGTTCGCATCAGACTCCAGAGTTCCCCGAGGTGGTTCTCAAGTGGTGTGCCTGAGAGAGCTAAGTGCCAGTCGGCTTCAAGTTGACGTACGGCTTGTGCGGTCTTGGTGTTGAAGTTCTTGATGAACTGGGCTTCGTCGAGCACCAGGGTATTCCATGCCCGTTTGGTGAACCGATCGATATCGCGTTGCAGAAGCTGGTAACTGGTGATGATCAAGTCGCCTGGTCCTGCCGAATCGATAAGAGTTTGGCGATCGTGTTCGCGATAGAGCTTGGGGCGTAACGATGGAGCGAACTTTTCGGTTTCGCGTTGCCAGTTCGAACCGACGCTCGTCGGAGCGATGATCAGGGCCGCGCCGTTTTTAGCGCGATCCAAGAGGATCCCTAGGGCTTGGACGGTTTTCCCAAGACCCATATCGTCGGCAAGCACGCCGCCGATACCCCAATGAGCAAGTCTTGCGAGCCATCCGTAACCAGAGATCTGATAATCGCGCAAGCTCGCTTGGAGGGTTTCGGGCACCTTGGGTTTGAGTTTGCGGGCTCCGGCAAGACGAGCAAGAGCTTCTTTCCAGGAAAGATCCGCATCGACCGAGATATCGCTACCGAGGGCTTCTTCGACGACGGCTGTCCCAGCCTTTGAGACTCGGATCTCTCCTGCATCGCCGATGGAAACATCTTGGATGGCCCCGAGGCGTTGTCGCAACGCATCGGAGATCTGTGCAAATTGGCCATCTCCCAGTGGCACGAACCGTCGGCCTTGACGCAAGGCGGTAAGAAGTTCTGCAAGAGGTATTTCCAGCCCATCGAGTTCTGCAAAACCATCGAGCCCGAACCAATCGCGGCCACTGGAAAGTTTGACTTGGAGCCGTTGCGGCGTAATCTCGCCGATGACTTGCATGGGCTGGCTCTTAGGCCAACAGACCGGGGGGGCTAAGTCACCGAGGTTTTGAATGCGTTGAAGTAGATCCAGGGCGTCATCAGGAGTTGCTGCTACCCAAGTGTAAGGGCTATCGTAGGACAAGAGTTGGAGTTGGGATCGCTCGGCATATTCATCGGCTCGCGAGGCTTCTTCTTCAAGTGCTCGGAGCAACTGGTAGCGTCCTGCAGTCGTCGCGACCCTGAGTCGCTCGGGTTCTTGACCAGGCACCGGGGGTTCAACGACCGCATCGCATGCGACGCGAAGTGCGACCTGGAGTCCTTCTTTGCCTCGCGGGGACAGATGGAGTTCGATCTTGGGCTCAAGGGGCTGTTCTGGTCCAGCTAGGGCTTCAGGCAACTGGACTTCAAGCCGTTTGGGTTTGGCCACATAGACAATCAGATCAGCGAACTTCTCGGCTGTGTCTCGATCCATGACCGCTTCGCGACGATCCGCTGCGCTGAGGTCATTGATGAGCCTGAGGATTCGCGATTCGATGGTGCTCATCCAAAGAATATGTCGTTCCCGATCAATTCGTAAAAGAAGCGATTCGGTATTGTGAATGGTTCCCAGGAAGATCGTCGGATCTTCATGAATTGCATCGATACGAACATTCGATTGGAAGACAGCCGGTTTGAAAACCTCTCCCTCTTGCTCTAGACGAACTTCGATCGGAACCTCTCGGATTCGAATCGGCGTTTGCACCGGATCATCCAGCGTGCAATTCGGATGATCAATCAGTAGTCTTAAGCATTCACGGATGACTCGGGGGGTCTGACCTCGGTAGGAGTCTTCGGCTGATTGGAGCACCAGCACGAGCATTTTATCGGCCGGGTGGGTAAGAGCGATATCTGGGACGGTGTCAAAGTTGTCTCGCAGGAGACGGCCTTTGTTCCATCCTCCGCGTTTTCGGGAGGTTTGAAGGTAGGCGTGGATATTCACTCCATAGCTTGAGTACTGCAATCGCCACTGAATACGCTGAAAACGACGATCGGGATCCTCGTCGGGTTCGGCCTCTGCCAATACCTCTTCGATCTCGGGCTTGAGATACCCGAGAGATTCAACCAGTTTTCGGCCTGCTTGACGACCGTCGGTGATGCAACTGAGCATCCACTCGATCGCATCGCTTGAGTTGCGTTGCGTGAGTTGCCGACGCAAATAATTCAAGCAGTGTACTTGATGCACACATGGCTTGGTCGTTTCGGTGCATGAGCAAGTCAGCACGATGTTGCGGATGACTCGACTGGCTGTCACATCACCGATCTGATCGATGTGTTTTGGATCCAGTTCGATCGCGATACCCGTGGTGTACTGGCCTTTGACTGGCGAGACGCCTTCGAGTTCAAATTGAAAGGCAAGCGTCGTATCGGAGTTCTTGAGCCGGGGCAGATCGTTCGATGCAAAGTACCGCGACATCAAAAGCTGCTGCGGCTTGAACTTCTTCTCTTGCAGAGCGATCGCACTGAGGATGTGGACAATGATTCCGCTGGATTGCGGCAGGTCCAATTGGGACAATTTCGACATGCAGAATGCTGGATCTATCGATGAGTAATCAAGGAATGCAAACCAACTAGTGTGGTCGATCCATTGAACTTCGCAAGGCGAAATCGATGCCGCAAAAGCAATAAGTCCATGAAGATCCGGTCGAGAGGCTTCGTGGATTTGCAAGCGATCAATGCAAGCAAATAAATGATGCGGTTATCTTCAGCAAACAGAGCTCAAGCAAGGCTCAAGGGCTTGACGAATCGATCGCTTTGGAGTACGCCTCCAAGCCTCCGACGATCGGGAGATCCAGTTGGCACTGCTCGATTGCAAAATCCAGTCGCGTGCCTGGTTCTGGCCAAAGAGTAAAATCTCGATCGCTAGAAACCAGAACCAAGCCGATCTGCTCGCCTGGAAATCCTCCACAATGACCGATATATGTACAACATGCTCCACAATGCTAACTTTGCCTCCGACGGACATCCCCGCCCACCGACCCTTGTGCGCGCGCCCACTGCGCACCCGCCCGTCCGCCAACCCACCCACCCGCTACTAG
>JBJSXX010000203.1:0-4497 GCA_046086605.1 Pirellula sp.
TAGTCCTATCCGAGCCGAAGGTCAAATCGAAGGCAACTTCAACCTCAAGGATGTGGAGTTCCTAGTTCAGATCCTCAATTCCGGATCGCTTCCCGGTGCTATCAGCAAGCAACCTATCAGCGAGAATGTCGTGGGTGCGACGATGGGTGCAGATGCGATTGCCAAGGGCAAACTCGCCAGTGGCCTTGGACTCCTAACGACCATCCTTTGCGTGTTGGCCTACTACCGCTTTTCGGGTTTGATCGCCACGATCGCTCTGTTACTAAACTTAGCCATGATCCTGGCGAGCATGATGCTCTTTCGCCAACCACTGACCCTTGCAGGCCTTGCAGGTCTGGTGCTCTCGGTCGGTATGAGCGTCGATGCGAACGTTTTGGTTTTCGAACGGATCCGAGAGGAAAGACAAAAAAATGCGACGGCTCGGATGGCCATTCGCAACGGCTTTGATCGAGCTTGGACAACGATCTTCGACTCGAACCTAACGACCCTCATCAGCGCGCTGGTTCTCTACTACGTCGGAACCGAGCAAGTCAAGGGCTTCGCGATCACTTTGATCATCGGTCTTGCGATCAGCATGTTCACATCGGTGTTCTTCGCCCACAATCTGTTCGAGATTGCTGAACGATGGGGGTTTGCTCAACTGGGAATGTCCGATTGGGTGAACTCGGCGAGGCGATCTTTGTTTGGACCTGGGGACATCAATTTTCTTGGGTATAGAAACATAGCCTATGCTGTTTCGGCGGCTTTGATCGGTATCGGACTGATTGCCACGTTCCTCCGAGGCCGTGAGTTCTTAGACATCGATTTCAATGGTGGAACTTCGGTTGTCTTCTCGCTCGATAAATCGATGGAACCGGATCGTGTTCGTGAGATCGTGCAGAAGGCGTTTGATGCCGATGAAAAAGGACTCCCTATCCAAACGTCCTTGACCAACGTCGAGATGAGTGAGTTCCAAAAGAATTCTGTTTACAAGCTTGACGTTTCGCTCAAGGACGAGGCTCAAGTTCGCAATCGATTGCTTAAGGGCTTCAGCGGTGCAAGCGGAGCGAAACTGGTCACCTACGACATGAAATCTCAAATCGTGGGTAAGAGCCAATCGGGCTTAAGACCAGTGAATCGAACGCTCCTAGTCGCCTACCAAGATCCAGCCGCACCACAGGCCCCAGCGGCAGATACCCCAGCACAGCCTGCGGCCCCAGCACAGCCTGCGGCTCAAGAGCCAGTAACTCCTGCTCCATCCGAGCCTGCTGCGGAACCTGCTAAGCCGAGTCTTGTGCCGGAAGTCACTACTGCCGCCACTCTGAGTTTCGTCGATACACTTGGATCTTCACCTGCCCGCTTGAACGCATCGCAAGTGATCGAAACGTTGGTCGCTGCAGCTCAGGCCGCAGGCAGAAATCTAGTTGACTCCCAAATCGATCTCGAACCAGCCTCGGCAACGAATTGGACGCGAACCTCCGAACTTGGATTTTCAGATTGGAGCGTCAAGCTTCCTTACGATGAAGCCACGACCCAAACGGTGCTTGCCCGTATGCGAGAGGCAATTCAGACCAAGCCTGTATTCCAGTCGTTTAGCAAGATCGAAGGACGCGTAGCCGGAGAGATGCAGCAAAAGGCCCTCTTGGGTCTGCTGCTGAGCCTTCTGTTTATCACCATCTACATTTGGTTCCGATTTAATAAAGTCTCCTACGGTTTGGCGGCTGTGATCGCACTCTTGCACGATGTGCTTATCACGATCGGTATTTTGGCCGTTAGCCACTGGCTCTTTAGGCCACTAGGTTTTCTACTGATCGAGGACTTCAAGATTTCCTTGACCATCGTCGCGGCGATTTTGACGATCATCGGCTATTCGCTTAACGATACGATCGTTGTGTTCGACCGTATTCGGGAGGTCAAAGGCAAGAGCCCTAACTTGACCGAGAAGATGGTTAATACCTCGGTCACTCAAACTTTGAGCCGTACGTTGCTGACGTCATCGACAACCATCTTGGCGATTTTGCTGATGTACATTTGGGGCGGTGAAGGTATCCATGGATTTGCCTTCTGCCTCCTGATCGGTATCGTCGTCGGAACCTTTAGTTCTATTTTCGTAGCCTCTCCAATCTTGCTTTGGCTTGCTAAACGAGAACAAGCCGCTCGTGCCGCTTCGAAAGTTACTTCATAATGCACGCTTACCGCACGCATTCTTGTGGCCAATTACGTTCGAGCCACGTCGGTTCGAACGTAAAGCTCTCTGGATGGGTTTTTCGCAAACGGGATCACGGCAATCTGCTCTTTGTCGACCTTAGGGATCACTACGGGATCACCCAAGTCGTCGTCAACCGGGACTCCCAAGCCTTTAAACTCATCGAGTCCGTGAAGCTCGAGTCGGTCATTTGCATCGAAGGAGTCGTCGACAGTCGGGGAGCGGATCGCATCAATCCTGAGCTCTCCACCGGAGAGATCGAGGTCAAGGCATCGAGCGTTGTATTGCTCTCGGCGGCCGCAGATGTCCCGTTTCCAATCTTTGGCAACACCGAGTACCCCGAAGACATTCGACTTCGGAATCGCTTTTTGGATCTGCGACGAGAAAAACTCCATGCGAACATCGTGCTGCGAAGTCAGGTGATTGCAAGCTTGCGACGTCGCATGATCGAGGCTGGTTTCACGGAATTCCAAACACCGATTCTTACCGCATCGAGCCCCGAAGGTGCCCGTGACTTTTTGGTTCCTTCGCGGGTTCACCATGGGAAGTTCTACGCCCTGCCCCAAGCCCCGCAGATGTTCAAGCAATTGCTGATGGTGGCCGGCTTTGATCGCTACTTTCAGATCGCACCGTGCTTTCGGGACGAAGACGCTCGGGCGGATCGTTCGCCTGGAGAGTTCTATCAGTTGGACTTTGAGATGAGTTTTGTCACGCAAGACGATGTGTTCGCGGCGATCGAACCAGTCTTGTCCGGTGTATTCGATGAATTCTCCAGAGGTCGTAGCGTGACGGCACCTCCGTTTCCTAGGATCACCTACAAGGATGCGATGCTCAAGTATGGATCGGACAAGCCTGACTTGAGAAACCCCATCGAGATCGTCGATGTGACTGAAATCTTCAAGGATGGGCCGTTTGCAGTCTTTTCCAAGTCGATCGAAGCCGGGGCGGTGGTTCGAGCCATCCGAGCACCGGAGGCTGGCACCAAGCCTCGCAGCTTCTTTGACTCAGCCAACCAGTGGTCCAAAGACGAAGGTTTTGCGGGACTGGCTTATATCAATTTCAAAAATGGGGACGGGGGCGGGATCGCTAAGAATCTTGGTCCTGATCGGGTAGCTCAGTTAGTATCCAAGCTGGGGCTTGGTCCTAACGACGGTGTGTTTTTCGCTTGCGACAAACCGGCGACGGCAGCCAAGCTTGCTGGCTTGGTTCGCACGCGAGTTGGAAACGATCTGGGACTCATCGAGCAAAATGCGTTTAAGTTTTGCTGGATCGTTGATTTCCCGATGTACGAGTGGGATGAGATCGAGCAGAGGGTGATCTTTAGTCACAATCCGTTTTCGATGCCTCAAGGAGAGATGGAGGCGTTGGAGATCAAGGATCCGCTCGACATTCTAGCTTATCAGTACGACATTGTTTGCAATGGGATCGAGCTGTCCTCGGGAGCGATTCGCAATCACAAGCCTGAGATCATGTACAAGGCGTTTGAGATTGCTGGTTACGATCGTTCGGTGGTTGACGAGCAGTTCAAGGGGATGATCAATGCGTTCAAGTATGGAGCACCGCCGCACGGTGGATCGGCACCTGGAGTCGACCGCATCGTGATGCTCTTGGCAGACGAGCCGAACATTCGGGAGGTGATCTTGTTCCCGATGAATCAGAAGGCCGAGGACTTGATGATGGGAGCGCCATCGTACGTCTCGGAGAAACAGCTTCGCGAGCTTCGCATCGCCATCGTCGGCGATCCGCATAAAAGCGGCTAGATTCCGTGCTTCCAGCGATTGATCGATGGAAAAGGAATTCAAAAGAACGATTAAAGGGATTACCCAGAAGGCTTGAGAGCTTCTCGGGAAGATTTGGGATATGGAGCTTCGGAGCCCGCAATAAGCAAGCGGGTTTCGCCAGTTGTGGAGCTTGGCACGAGACTCTTCGATTCAAGAGACTCTATTTAGGATCCACTGACGTCAAGAATTCCTTTCGTTTCGTGTCTAAATCCAATCAGGGCGCGGAACTGCTCCAAGAGCGAGTTCGTAAAGGCCTAGTTCTATTAAATGATTCATTGATTGCGCCAAACCTGCAATCCCATGTTTTGCGTGTGCCGAGATTTATTTCACTGGTGATCGACTTGCAGGGTACCGCCGAGGATTATTTTAGGAGACTTCCCCGCGATCGGCGGTTTCGGGTCAGGCGGTTGATGGATCGAGGATTCCATTTCGAGTACACAAGCGACAGTAACTTCTGCAGGGAGTTCGTTGAAGATTACCACTTACCGACGGTTAGAAATTCCCATGGGGAGGAAGGTTTTGGAGCAAATG
>JBJSXX010000204.1:0-28272 GCA_046086605.1 Pirellula sp.
TAACCCAGCAAAACCACAATTTACTATAAACACAAAAGGCGGCAAACGTCCAGGGACGCTAACCTCTTTGAGATAATGCTCTTAGCTACTTGCCTACCGCTTGGAACTAGGCAGGATATATTGAATTATGGATTTCTAGATTATATGGGTTTGTGCGTTTCCAGGATATACCAAGCGCCCGCCCCATCGGATCGCTGGGGCTTGCGCCTAGACTTCGTCCCGGTGGGTGACACCTATGCCACCCATTGGTAATCACCAATCTATCACCCCCAGAATGCGGAATCCATCATTTAAAGAAATTTTTTGGCTCTTCAGGAATTGTAGTGGCTACTGGAGGCTCCACACGCGATTAAAAGCGGTACGGCGCGAGCCGTTCGGTAAGGATCAAAATCCCGCCTATTCCTTTCATCTTGACTCATGAATTGCGAAATAATTTATCCTCACCGGAGGGCTTGCGGCCAACCGCTAGCATAGAGTGAACCCACATCAATAGGGGCGGATGATTGATGGAACTGTTTCGATCCATAGTGTGTCGGCCCTTCGGGCCTGAAAACCAATTTTGGTTTAGAGGCTCTCATGGCTGTTTCAAGCCCGAAGGGCAAGCACACCCTCTGCCAGTGGTGTGAACCACCAGTAAGAAGCACTTTCCTACACGCTCTCAGGTATCACAAACGACTTGCGTCCTACCCGCTTGAGAAATTTTTCAGCTTCGGGATCATCAACAAGCGATTGTTTGATCGGGTCGAATTTCAAGGGCCGTGAAAGTCGGTAAGCTAAGTTCCCAAGATGCGCAAGCACCGTCGAGCGATGCCCTTCCTCAATATCGCAATGCAACTTGGCTCCCTCGGTAATGCTCGAAAGGAAATTGTCCAAGTGCGGGATCTCTGATCGATCCGCTTGCCGATCCAAAACAACCTTATTCCCGCGCTCAATCACTTTCCAGCCCGAACGTCCAATGAGCATGTAAGCACTATTGCCATAGAAGGCAACTCCGTTCTCAAACCCCTCCTGATGGTAGGGTGACCATAGCCTTTGCTCGTACACAAGCATCCTGTTTTCGGCGAATTTGAATGTGACGTACTGGGTATCGGGCGTTTGCTGAATATCGTCTACGAACTGATATTTTCCGCCCGTACACTGGATCTCGATCGGGTAGTCGACATCCAACCCCCATCGGGCTACGTCCAAATCGTGGACACCGTCATTCCCCATATCCCCAGTGCCATAATCCCATAGCCAACGCCAGCCATAGGTATACCGATTGTCGTTGTAAGGATGCTCGGGAGCAGGGCCTTGCCAGATCTCCCAGTCGAGGCCGTCGGGGATCGATGTGTCTGCAACAGCAGGCACCCGGCGACGCAACTGGCTGTTCCAAGCCTTGGCAACATGAACCTTGCCGAGCTTTCCGGATCGGATGTATTCGATCGCTTCGTGATAGTGCGGCATACTTCGGCATTGCGTACCTACTTGGACACGCCGATCGTATTTTCGGGATGCTTGAACCTCCTGCCAACCCTCAAATACATTTTGCGAGATCGGTTTCTCGACGTACACATGCTTACCTGCCTGACACCCCCAGATCGTTGCAAGTGCATGCCAATGGTCCGGTGTAGCAACAACGATCGCATCGATCGATTTATCATCCATGACTCGGCGTAAGTCTTGGACCGCCATCGGTTCGACTTGCTGCACATCCTTGATCTTCTGAGCCGCAGTCTTGAAGAGACTTTGGTTCACGTCGCAGATGTGCGTAACAAGTGCGTTTGGTCGCGATGCAAATCCTGTGGCAAGACCCATTCCTCGACCGCGTATACCGATGACGCAAATCCGCAACTTGTCAGATGCGTTTCTTGCTCGCACAATATTCGGTACCGAAAACGTCGTCGAAATGGCCAGACTGCTACAAATGCTAAGCCCTAGAAAGCGTCGTCGACCTAATGGTTTTTTCTTTGCCATGACCCTAAACCTAAGCTTGGAGAGTAAAATACGGTTTGTTCATTCGCCAGACCAGTTCGGATTATAACGGATGCCAACCCAATGCGATCCTTGGCCAGCAAGCTAACACGGTTTTTGATCGTTCTTACAGTGTTCACTATCCAAGCTGGCTTTCGCAAGGCTTTGGCGAGTGAACAGGACGAAGCATTCGCCGCCGCTGCCGAAGTCCTCGAGCGGAATTGTTTGAATTGCCACGCTGGATCAAGGCCCAAAGGTGCTCTAGGCCTCGAATCGCTCGATGCCATGCTCAAAGGAGGCGATAGCGGACCGGCCATCGTTGCCGGGGATCCAAGTAAAAGCATCCTGCTTGATTATGTCCAAGGCGATGAACCTCAAATGCCCAAGACTGGCAAGCGACTCTCATCGCAAGAGATACAATTACTTAATCGATGGATCGCCCAAGGTGCAAAGTGGCCCGATGGCAGGAAACTTGAAGATCGACACATCCCGGATGCCGATTGGTGGTCGCTCAAACCATTGGTTCGCCCACCGGTTCCAAAACCCGTTGACAACAACTTACAAATCTCGAATCCCATCGATGCATTCATAACGAGCAAACTGAAAGAGAAGGGCTTGCCACAATCCTCGCTGGCCGATCGATCTACTCTGATTCGTAGGCTCTATTTCGATTTGATCGGTCTGCCCCCTAGTCCTGATCAAGTCGCTGAATTTGTAAATGATCCAAGAACTGACGAGCAAGCCTACGGGGAGTTGGTCGATCGATTGCTCGAATCCCCGCGATATGGTGAACGATGGGCAAGGCACTGGCTCGACGTGGTCCATTTCGGTGAGACACACGGATACGACAAAGACAAACTTCGTCCAAACGCGTGGCCATACCGCGATTACGTTATCGCCGCTCTGAATTCCGATAAACCTTATCGCCGATTCATCGAAGAGCAAATCGCAGGCGATGTTCTCTACCCGGGAACAGCCGATGGAATCGAAGCCCTCGGCTTTATTTCCGCGGGGCCTTGGGATTTCATCGGACACGCCGAAGTTCCTGAATCGAAGATCGACGGCAAGGTGGCAAGGCACTTGGATCGAGACGACATGGTCTCAACGGCCATAGGCACATTCAACAGCCTGACCGTTGGATGCGCTCAGTGCCACAACCACAAGTTCGATCCGATACCTCAGAAAGATTACTACCGGCTACAAGCGGTCTTTGCCGGCGTCGATCGCGCGGATCGTCTCTACGATCGCGACCCCCAGGTTGCCACGAGGCGAACTCAGTTGGATCAGCAACTCGCCGAGATCACAAAAGAACAAAAGGCGATCGAAGATCAAATTCTCCAAAAGGCCGGTGCGCCTCTCGTGGAACTCGATCGGCAAATTGCGGAAGCCACCAAAGCCGCCTCGGGCAACGAATGGCCTGAGTTTGGCTATCACAGTCAAATCGAGTCACGCGAGGACTCGGCCAAGTGGGTTCAAGTGGATTTGGGACAAACGGTGGAAATTGACTCGATCGAATTGGTTGGGTGCCACGACACTTTTAACAACATCGGAGCCGGCTTTGGATTCCCCGTTCGGTTTCTACTGCAAGCTTGTGATGACCCTGAGTTCAAGTCTGGGGTAATCACGCTCGTGGATCAAACCTCGGAGGATTTCCCGAACCCTGGTGTGATCCCTCAGCGGTTTGCTATCGCGATCAAAGAGGGCAAGCACGTTGCGGCCCGTTACGTTCGAGTTACGGCGACCAAGTTAGTGCATCGATTGCCGACCGACTACATCTTTGCCTTGGCAGAGTTGTCTGTCTTTAATCCCAAGGGAGATAAAGTATCGGAGGGCCGACCCGTCACATCGCTCGATTCGATCGAAGCTCCACCTAGGTGGCAACGAGTCAACCTAGTCGATGGTTACTACTTTGGACGAGCAAGCACGGTAGAAGCTGATTTAGGTAAACTGCAAGCAAAACGCAATGAGTTGATCGACAAGACGCTGGACGAAGCGACGCGGCTAAAGCGTCGGGAATTAGCCAGGGCCTTAGCCCAAGTCCAGCAGACCAAGAAAGAGCTTCCTCCTCAGCAGACCGTCTATTCAGGGATGGTTTACTCTGGAAGTGGCGCGTTCACCGGAACGGGTAGCAACGGTGGAAAGCCACGAACGATTTACGTTCTCGACCGAGGCAACGTGACTCAGCCAAAGGACGAAGTCGCCCCAGGGGCGCTGTCAAGTTTGAGCGATCTGGGCGGATGGTTTCAGCTCCCTGATGGGCATTCCGAAGCGGATCGACGGGCGGCTCTTGCGCATTGGTTATCCGATGACCGCAATCCTTTGACTTGGCGCAGTATCGTCAATCGTGTTTGGCAGTATCACTTTGGGCGTGGGGTTGTTGAGACGGCCAACGATTTAGGACGGATGGGGTCCGAGCCCACGTATCCAGAGCTCTTGGATTGGCTAGCTGTCGAGTTTCGTGACGGAGGCCAATCGCTCAAGGCATTGCATAAGTTGATTGTCACGAGTTACACCTACCGTCAGGTATCTACGGCGGTTGGTATGGTTTCGGATTCGAGCCCCAGTGCGATCGATGCGGACAATCGATATCTCTGGCGTGCAAACCGTCGGCGATTGGAGGCCGAAGCGCTACGGGATGTGGTGTTGCAGGTGTCGGGCAAGTTGGATTTGACGATGGGGGGGCCCAGTTTCCAGGACTTTGTGATCGAGCATCCCGAGCACTCGCCCCATTTCGAGTACCATTTGCACGATCCAGAAGATCCACGATCCCATCGTCGCAGCATTTATCGATTCCTGGTTCGTTCCCAGCCGCAGCCGTTTATGTCGACACTCGACTGCGCAGACCCCTCGATGCGAGTCGACAAGCGGAATGAGTCGCTCAGTCCGCTCCAAGCCTTGGCACTACTGAACAATGGATTCATGGTGACGATGAGTAAGCATTTCGCAAAGCGGCTGGAGGGTGATTCGCAAGATCGCAATGTTCAGATCGACAAGATGTTTAAGCTTGCGCTTGGCAGACCACCGCAAGCGAGTGAAAAAGAGGCTTTGGGATCTTACATTCAAGAGCATGGGCTAGAGAATGCTTGCCGATTGATTTTCAATCTCAATGAGTTTTCGTTTGTCGACTGAACGGTCGTTGTCGGGTGTCAAAGATGTCAATTTGGCCAAAAAGCTAAATTCGCAGTTATTGATCCGGATTATCAATCAAGGACTTGAGGCGTTCGGCAAGCGGCGCGGGAAACTTCGCAATCCAGCTTTCATCGACAAGTCCAACATCGATCATATCTAAAATGTGAACCCGGTCCTTGAGCCTGTAGGAATTGAGCTTCATTCGAACAAGTCGCTCCAAGGGCAAGATCCGAATTCCATCTCCGTATTCTGTTGGCTCCACATCAGGGTTGGGCTCGAAATCGTCTTGCTTGATCATCTGATTCGCTAAGACAATATGAATAGCGTAGCGGACGGAATCCTCTTTTCCTTCGAGGAACATATCCAAGCCAGCCGCTTTGCGGTAGTGGTATCCATTTGCCTGCATGACCAACTTGAGTTGCTCAAGATCTTCTGGACGAATCAAAATATCGACGTCGTTGGTAGCACGAACAGCCCCGGGATCTACTTGCGCCACCCAAACTCTTACTGCATTTCCGCCAACCACTGCAAAAGGAATCGCGGTAGATTCGAGGATCGATACGGCTTTTCTAAGACGCAATTCAACGCGATCCATCGATTCGCAAATCCTTTTCCAAAGCTGATCTCCGACCACTGTCAATGTAGTTTGCATGCTCACCCCCGTATTCATGTCAATCTTATTATAGCACAAAGACCAAAGATTTAGAAATTGGGGTACTCAAGGATTTATTGTGGATAAACAAAAGGCGTTCGGTGCTCGTGATGGTAATCGGAAAGCAACTGTGGTTAACGAAATGGGTTTGGGATCCTTGCGGAATTTTCAATAGTCTGGCGGCCCAAACTCTGTCGGAAGGGCTTCGAGTACGTGCGCGAGTTTGCCTCATGATTTGCCTGTTATATCATCGAGCGTTGAGTTACAATGCCTAACCGACATGGCAGACGTTAGGTCGTAACTTACTCTTCCGATTACGAGTGCGTAATCGGAAGCGCGGAAGCGGTGCGGTGAGTGATGCAATGTTCGCAGTTTCGCAGTGTTTTAACACCGGACGGCTCGCGCCGTTCCGCTTTTATTCGCCTGTGGCGCCCCTTTAACTACAATCACTTCCGAAGAGCCGAAAACGGTAAAGGATATTTCAAGTGCGTAAGATCTTAGAAAATCACACTGCAGTGGCGGGGTTTCGAACAGTGCTGCTTGGTTTTACCTATGTGGCTGCTTGGGCGCTGCAGTTGGTTTGCCAAGTCCAAGCTGGAGATGTTGAGGTTCCGACGATCGATTTGGACAACCGAGAGGATCTGCAAGTGATCGTTGATCGACAGCCTGGGCAGTATCTAGGTCATCCTACGACACTGCTCTTAGAAGACGGACACACGATTCTTTGCGTCTATCCAAAGGGGCACGGCAAGGGTGCGATTCTTTACAAGCGAAGTACCGATGGCGGGAAGACTTGGTCGGATCATTTGCCGACACCCAAGAGTTGGGAGACTTCCAAAGAGACACCGACGATCCATCGTGTGGTGACAGCAGATGGCAAGAAAAGGATTCTACTCTTTAGTGGGCTTTATCCAGTTCGCCAAGCGATCAGTGACGACGACGGGATGACATGGTCTGAACTCGAACCTATCGGAGACTTTGGAGGAATCGTCACGATGGCCTCGGTCGTGCCGATTTTATCGAAGCCCGGTCATTACACGGCTCTTTTTCATGACGACAGTCGTTTCATTCATGCAAAACCCAACCCGGTTCGTAGCAGATTTACTCTTTACCAGACCACCACCCTAGACGCGGGGGATCACTGGTCGGCTCCAGCGCCGATTTTCGTCTCCTCGGATGTCCATCTGTGTGAGCCTGGAGCCGTTTTTTCGCCGGACAAGAAGCAGATCGCAGTGTTGCTTCGGGAGAATCGCCGCAGAGCCAATTCGCATATCATTTTCAGCAACGACGAGACGACAACTTGGAGCATTCCCAGACCTGTTCCCAATGCACTTACTGGGGATCGCCATACGGCCCAGTATCTACCCGACGGCAGACTCTTTATTTCCTTTAGGGATATCCCTAGCCAAGGAAATACGAGTCCAACGGCCAATAGCTGGGTCGCTTGGGTCGGGCGTTACGAAGACCTCGTCAAAGGAACGCCTGGAGATTTCCGCATCCTATTGAAGAAGAACTACAAAAGCGGAGATTGTGCTTATCCAGGAGTTGAAGTCCTGCCTGACGGCACGGTCGTCACGACGACTTATGGCCACTGGACCAAAGACGAAGCGCCCTACATCATGACCGTGCGTTTGAAGATACCTGAGATAGAAAAGGAACTTCAGAAATAGTGCACTCCGGTAGGGGTCTCGCGTTGGAAAAGTGCTCGGAATCAACCTGAACTCTTGATCCTGGTGCTTCGCCATATTCGACATGGTTTCATGCGCTGGGATCTTTAGCAAGATCCACTACGGTACGTTCATGCGGTAGTGGATCTTGCTAAAGATCCCCGGTGAAGGTAGTGGATCTTGCTAAAGATCCTCGGCGAAGGTAGTGGATCTTGCTAAAGATCCTTGCGCTCGAGCAAACATCAAAACATTACCAGCACGATCAATCCGATGATTCACGACAGAAAAGCGCTCGGAATCAACCTGAGCTCTTTGTCCGGGTGTTTTGCAATATTCGACGTGGTTTCAAGCGCTGGGATCTTAGCAAGATCCACTACGGAAAGTTTGTAAGTATCACTGTTGCCGCGAGCATGCCGCTGTGCATCGCACCTTCGATACTCGAACTTTGTGTGTAATCACCACATGCATAAAGATTCTGCCCCAACCTAAAGAATCCCCGATTGGACGTATCGAACAACGGTAGACTTGGACTCACAAACGCGCAAGGCACTTGGTAAGTCCGAAGGTGCTTCCAAGTCGAGACTGTCCAACCAAACCAATGCACCAACTCCTTCTGAACCTGCTGTACCAAATCAGACCCTCTTTGCTCAGTCGCTGCATTGATGTTCACGCTCGCAAGAACCTGTCCCTGAGGTGAATAACTCGGTTGCACCAGACTCGGGAAAGCCACATGGTTGATCACAACGCTCTCGGGTCGGTCTTGATCCATGGACACATCTAACGCTCCAAGGTTACCGTTGAGAAACAGGATGGGCTCACGCGTTGGTGCAGCACTGGTCTCCATGGTGAAATACAAGCAAGTCGTCGAACGGAAGGGTAGCTTATCGGCAATCGGTAAGCGTTCACCAAGCAAACGCTTGGCTCCCGATGGGTCTACGGCAACCACAACCTTACTGCCAAAAACCTTTTCTCCATTGGATAGCTCGACACCACCATCGAACACTTTCGCAACCGTGGAGTTGAATCGAACGATGTTTGGCCCCAAGGTTTGGCACATCGAATCCGGGATCGCTTGTATCCCGTTTTCAGGCAAGGCCGCTGTGCCTAGGCCCATTTCGCGAAACACAAACTCCATCCGACTCGAATCGATATCGAGTCGATCATCGAGAAAAATTCCACCGAGAAACGGACGAAAGAATCGTTCGATAATGCGTTTTGAAAAACCTAATTCCTTCAGACGCTCAAGGGTTGGTACGCTCGGTCGATCAAGAACTTCGAATGAGTTCAATTTTAAGAGGCTATGCCTGTATCGAGATAAAATCCAAAAATCTTCCCATGTCGCAATCGGACTTAAAATCGTCTTGATCGCATCCGGAATCATCTTTCGCCAAGAACTGCGAAACGGGTCTTTGAACGTGTGCCAACTGTTTCCACAACGAATCATCGCTCCGGGCTCAAAGGACCGGAGTTTAAGTGATGAAAGATTGATAAATTGGCAAGCGGTCTTATAACTTGTCAGATAGACTTGAAAACCGTGATCCAGCAGAAAGCCATCGAAGCGATCGGTTTTGAGTCGACCCCCTGGTCGGTTGTCTGCCTCGAGCACCACCACATCAAGCTCGGCATGATTAAGTAGCCTAGCCGCTGTCAGGCCGGCGAGGCCTGCTCCGACGATGACCACATCACGCACGTGATCGCTCGGATTCTGCGACGCACTCTGCAAATTTCGTTTTCCGGTCACTGGCTCTCTCCATCCATCGCTTCTGCGGCAGAGGTCTTCCTGTTTCGAAGTTTAGGATTTTCCAGATAGGACAGGACCAGGGATATATCTGCGGGTGTGATCCCGCTGATGCGAGAGGCTTGATCAAGATTCAAAGGGCGCACGCGAGTGAATTTCTGCTTGGCTTCGTTCCTCAAACTGACGATCGATAGATAATCAAAATCGCTGGGGATTTTCTTATCCATCATGCGTTGCTGCCGTTCGACTTGTACCTGTTGCCGAGCGACATACCCTTCATACTTGATATCGTACTCGACCTGTAGCCCGATCTCCTCGGGGAATTGCGCTAGGGACTCAGGGAATCTTTCGAGCAGTTCGCTCCAAGTAACTTCATTCCGCTTAAGGTACTTGTCCCCTGGAATATCTCCGATACGAAGGCTTGCCACGGCTCGTTTAGCCCGTTCGATTTTTTCCAGTTTCTCAGAGAAACGGTTAAATCGAACAGCATCGACCAAACCGAGTTTGTAACCGATATGCGTCAGCCGACGATCCGCGTTGTCTTGGCGCAGCATCATCCGATACTCGGCGCGGCTGGTGAACATTCGATAAGGCTCATCGACTCCGCAGGTCACAAGATCGTCGACGAGCACACCGATATAAGCCTCATCGCGTTGGAGAACAAATTCGGATTTGCCCTGCAAACGCATCGCGGCATTGGCCCCTGCCACTAGACCTTGCGCGCCGGCCTCTTCATAGCCGGTGGTGCCGTTGAGTTGTCCAGCAAAATACAGACCCGACACGGCCTTGGTTTCTAGCCATGGATAGAGTTGGTCTGGTGGGCAAAAGTCGTACTCGACGGCATAGCCATACCTCATGATTTGGGCACGCTCTAAACCTGGAATCAGACGAAACATTTGGTCTTGGACATCCCTAGGCAAAGACGTTGAGATTCCATTGACATAGATTTCTTGAGTTGATCGTCCTTCGGGCTCCAAGAACAATTGATGGCGATCTTTGTCGGCAAACCGTACCACCTTGTCCTCGATCGATGGACAGTATCTTGGCCCCGAGGATCGAATCTGCCCGGTATACATCGGAGCGCGATGGAGGTTCGCCCGGATCAGCTCGTGGACACTTTCGTTGGTGTAAGTAATCCAACAAGGGAGTTGCGGCTCGGGTAAAGCGTCGGTCATAAACGAGAAGGCTTGCGGGCGATCATCCCCTGGCTGCATCTCGGTCTTGGAGTAATCGATGGTACGTCCATTGAGTCTAGCCGGGGTACCGGTCTTGAATCGCTCGACACGAAATCCCAGTCTTGCGAACGCTTGACTGATCCCTGATGTCGTGCCTTCTCCGGCTCTCCCGCCAGCGGTCTTGGCTTCCCCAGTATGCATGATGGCTTGAAGGAACGTCCCAGTTGTCAATACCACGGCATCGGCAAGATAATGAGCTTCTCCTCGGACTTGCACACCGCGCACACTCGTTTTGCCGTCGTGGGTTTCGGTCAGTAGATCTTCGACGATTTCCTGCCGAAGGTCGATGTTTGGATTCTCTTCGATCTGCCGTTTGATATCGAATTGATAAGCTTTCTTATCGGCCTGAGCCCTTGGAGAGTGCATCGCGGCACCCTTGCGACTGTTGAGCAATCGGAACTGGATGCCAGTGCGATCGATGGTTTGTCCCATCAAACCTCCGAGCGCATCGATCTCCCGAACGATTTGGCCTTTGGCGACCCCACCGATCGCGGGGTTGCAACTCATTTGACCTACGGTGTCGAGGTTTCCGGTCAAGAGTGCAACGCGCGCACCGAGCCTTGCTGCCGCCGCTGCGGCTTCGGTACCCGCATGCCCGGCTCCGACAACGATTACGTCGTACTTGTATTGATTCTGCATCATCAAAAATCTACTGCTTTGTTATTGAAACTCGCTACACGTACTCGAGGTCCCTCGTGCTCAGTGAAACGGTGCTCGTGCTCGTAATCGTACTCGAAACCTTTGAGTACCAACCCTATTTTCGAGCACGAGCACGAGTACTAAGTGAACCAGGAGAGTATACTCTTACCGACAATGACTCCTTACGAACCTAGAAAAGTAATCTTTCAGGGAGTGGTACCACCGCACCTCTTTGGGTGCAAACATAGGCAGCGATGCTGGCCGCTTTCGAATGGATCTCGCTCAGTGGCCTGCCAGAGAGTATCCCCATGATCAGCACAGCCGAGAAGGCATCACCAGCCCCGACAGTGTCGATGGCCTGAACATCTAAAGCAGGCTGTTGATCCCACTGGCCTTGGAAGTATACCGCAGAGCCTTGATCACCTCGAGTCAAGGCCAATGCGAGCAGACCAAAGCGATCGATGAGCTGTTGACACTGCTCGATCTGACCTCCGATCTCCACTCCCGATAGTTGCGAGACGATTGGGAGTTCCTCGTGGTTCAACTTGACTACATTTGCCCTTTGCATCGATTCTTCTAGGATCTGGGCTGAGTAAAACTCTTGCCTAAGATTCACGTCAAAGACTCTGAGTGCTTCGGGGGCGGTTCGATCAAGGAAATCCAAAATAGCTCTAGAACTCTTTGGACTTCGCTGTGCGAGAGTGCCAAAACAAACCGCATCGCAACTCTGGGCCAATTGCTGCCAACGATCGTTGAGCTCAAGAAAATCCCAGGCGACGTTCGAGGCAAAATGGTACTGCGGTGTGCCTTTCGTGTCGAGCGAAACTTGAACACTACCGGTGGGATGATCCGGATCCACACCAACCCAATCCCGCAACAAAGAATGATCCTCAAGCCACTTGAGAGCCTTCGTCCCAAGATCGTCTTTCCCCACTGCACTTGCGATCCTCGCATCGGCACCCAAACTCGCTGCATGGCAAGCAAAATTGGCGGGCGCACCACCAAAGAGGGCTTGATCCGAATACACATCCCACAGAACTTCGCCCAGACCGACGACAACCTTTCTCATTCCAACTCCCTGATGGCTTGTACCATTCTCTCGATATCGTTGGCGTCATTGTACGCGTGCAGCGCAATACGCAAGGCGCCGTGCCGAACACTGAGGATCACTCCTGCTCGCATCAACTCCCGACGCACTTGCTGTGGATCCTTGCCTGGCACATGAAAGGAAACAATCCCGCTGGCATGCCCCTTCAAGCTTAGAGAATCCGAAGGAGGCTTCCAAGCCAGTTGGGCTCCTACGGAAAGGAGCCTCTCTCGAGCTTGTGCAGCCAACTGCATCACACGATTGGCAAATCCGCTTTGGGGGTCATGGCAACCGAAATCGAGCAACATCCCAAGGCTTGCCTCGAGTCCCAGTAGCCCCACATGATTGGCCGATCCACCTTCATAGCGAGCCGCCGATGATTTAAAGGATTTGCCGCCACAGACAAACTCGTGGCTTGCCTCAAGTGAGTTCCAACCGGCTAACGCGGTTTGCAGGTGATCCAGATTGGAGCGACGGATATACAGCAAACCGGCTCCTTCGGGCCCGAGCATCCATTTGTGTCCATCTGCGGATGCGTAATCGATCGGTATTTTGTTCGTATCCAACGGGAAGACCCCCAAGCCCTGGATTGCATCAACAAAGACCTGAGCCCCCTTTCGGTGCGCAATGTCACAAACCTCATGCAAATCGACTCGATGGCCCGTCGCATAACCCACCCAACTGAGACTCACCAAACGTGTGGTCGAATCGATCGCCTCTCGAAGCTTAATCAAATCGATCGAACCGTCGGGTTCAGGCGCAACGAATCTGATATGCACGCCCCGATTTTCCAAAGCCATCCAAGGTAACTGGTTGCTGGGAAACTCATTGCTGGGCAAAACAATGCTGTCGCCCGATTTCCAAGGGTAAGCCAAGGCTACGGTTTGGATCCCGAGCGTGGTGTTTCCGACGAGCGCGATTTCGTCGACTTCGGCACCTAAAAGCCTCGCACCGTGACTTCTGAGTTTTGAAGCGGAGGCGGACCATTGCGGCCAATGAAAATCGCCATCTGCCGAGGCTTCGTGGGCAAATCGTGAGATTGCCTGGGCCGCCGGAGCCGGAAGCGGCCCGACCGCCGCGTGGTCAAAATACGCCCATTTTCCCGCTACGGGCATCTGGGCTCTGAAGTGTGTCCAAGGATCCATAAGTTCCGGTTTTATCAAAGTTTCCCGCCAAACAACTTTGAACGGGAATGTTTTTTAAGAAAAATCGTTCGAGGCGTTTGGGATAGCTGACAGTTAGAAATTCTCAACTATACTAGCCTGCCTGATTGGATTCGTCGGCTATGGTGAATAAGGAAGGCTTTTTCGCCCAAGTCGGATCATGGCTCTCCTCCACGCAAGCGTCCGGACCCTTTGGTATTATGCATTGTTCGAACCTGACGCGTGCGGGCCTGTTTGGTGAGCGACGAGGTAATTGATGCCCAAAATCTTGTGTTTACTTGGACTTGTTGTAGCAGGGCTGATCGGCCTTTTGTTTCTTGCCGATCTGATCATGTCTTTTGCCGGCTCTGGCGGAATTTTTTCCTACCCCAGCTTGTTGATGGACATCGCCTTTATCGCTGCCGCCGGCATGCTAGGCTATCTGGCGTGGACAGCCTTCAAGGAACTTAAGTAATCCAACCGATGAGATTCGACGCAGACACCTGGGTTTTAGAGCGTAAAGCCTGGGGTGGATTAGAATCGATCTTGATCGCACCTCGTGGCAAGGATCCTGCGGTACTCGTAACGCTGTGCCATGGATTCGGAGCCCCCGGTCGCGACCTTGTTTCTCTTGCAGAGGAACTCGTCCCACTGCTTCCTGAGGGAGACGACAAACCAGCATTCCTGTTCCCTTGCGGCCCATTGGATTTAGAAGAAACCCACGGGATGCCAGACGCTCGGGCTTGGTGGCCAATCAACATGGCGAGACTGGCCCAGCTTGCCTCGGTAGACAATCTTGATGAACTCCGAAATGAGATTCCACCGGGAATCGACCATGCAAGGACAGTTCTGGAAGACTGCGTTATCGATTGCCAAAGCGACAAGCAATGGAATTCAACAACCTTGGTCATGGGCGGTTTTTCCCAAGGTGCGATGCTATCGGTCGATGTCGCGCTCCGCTCGACGAGGCTTTCACCCGCAGGCCTGATCGCTTGGTCGGGTGCTTTGATCTGCGAATCGGTTTGGAACCAAGCTTACCGAAATGAACCTCGGAGCATGCAGGTTTTTCAGAGCCACGGCAGGCAGGACATGATCCTGCCGATTTCGACTGGCAGAGCTCTAAACAACTTCCTCCGAAGCTTATCGCTACAGATCGATTATGCTGAGTTCCAAGGCCCTCACACGATTGCGATCGAATCGATCGAGGGTGCTGCGAGATTGCTCTCAGGCCTTCTATCGGAATCCCGATAGCCTAGGCTACTTGCCTCCGCGAAGAGAGTCGAAGTACTCTCGGAGTTGATCTCGCTGAGCCTTTGGCAACTCGATGTTCTCGATGGCATCTGGATCATCGGGCTGAGCCGATTTCACAGCATCGCGAACCTCTTCGCGTGTTAATCCCTTTCGGTTCTTGCCACCGACTTTCTGGCCTGGGACCATTTCGCCCTTTCGCATCTTGTCGCGAACTTGGGCATCGTATTCTTTGAATCCCGCTTCCTTCTCATCGCGATCTCCAACACCGGTTCCTTCGCCTTCGCCATCACCGGGCTCGCCATTTTCGTTTTTCCCTTTACCCTTCCCTTTTCCTTTGCCTTTACCTTTTTGTCCTTGCTCTCCTTCCTGATCGTCTCCCTCTCCTTCTCCTTCGCCGTTGCCTTTTTTATCCCCCTTCTTGCCGGACTTGTCGCCTTGTTTGTTTCCTTGTTGGCCCGACTTGCCGGACTTGCCCGACTTGTCACCGGGCTTCTTTCCGCCTTGGCATTCTTCGCATCCTTCACCGTCACACTCTTCGCACTTGCTCGATTGCTTTGCATCCTCGATTTCCTCCATCATTTTTTCGAGCTCTTCGGCAGCTTGCTGGTCCCCCGAGAGTTCCTCCAATTGATCTTGGATTTCTTGCATCGCATCGGTTGCAGCTTGATTGTCGCCTGACTTCAAGGCCTTCTGAGCCTGATCGAGTTGCTCTTGGAGTTTCTCGGCAGCCTGATTCATCTTGTCTCCTTCTTGGAGTTTCTCAAGCTTTTTGCGCAAGGAGGCGGTCTTTTGAACATCCCCTTCTTTCTCAGCATTTTTAAGTTCGTTCTTGGCTTCCTGGATCAGATCTTCTCGCTTCTCTTTGGCTTCTTGCAGTGCATCTTTCATCTGTTCGAGTTGTTTCTGAAGCTGTTCAGCTTGGCCAGGCTCCATCTTCCCGGACTTCAGTGCATCAACGATTTTTTCCATCTCGGTCTTGGCTTCCTCGAAATCTCCTTTTTGAAGGGCCTTGGCCATGTTCTCGGCGGGTCCTTTATCGAGATCCTTGAGCGTTTCGAGGGCCTTTTTCATTTGATCAGAATCGCCGAGAGCTTCCTTTTTGCTTTGCAGCTCTTTTTTGATTTCGTTCAGATCCGCGATCGCTTGTTTGGCTTCCAATTCTGGTTTGTTCTGAAGGCTTTTGATTTGCTCTTCGATCCGCTTGTATTCATCGATCGCGGCTAGGTCACCTTGATCCTCTGCTTGCTGACGTTTCTTTTGAACAGCCTTGAGGATCGGTTCGGTGGCGTTCTTGATATTCGTCGACTGCTTGGCCGTCGCACTAGCCATGGCCTGAGCGGCCGAAGGCTGCGCATCGGGGACCCAAAACAGGGCGATGCAAGCTGCCAATGGGAGAGCGACCCAGGCCCATTGGGGGGCTGGACGGACCGGGAACTGATCTCGCAAATCGATGCGATCCACCTGCTTTTGAGCGTCTTCAATGAGTGCTTGTCCGACCGGAGATTGTCGTTGGTCTTGGTCGATCGCAAGGGCGCTCGAGCATCGTTCGCGAAGTCGATAGCGGCGATCGATTTCAACGGCGGCCTGAAGGTTCGATGGACGACGAAGCCATGACACCCAAGACGCAGCGATCAGAGCAACAACCGACGATCCGATCCACCATCCCCAAACCCAACGATCGCGTTGGATCGCGGGATTCCATTCTATAGGCCATATCTTCGGAACAAGCAGGGCTAAAAAGCACAGGCTGAAACAGGCCAACAAAGCCCAATTGAGCCAAAACAACCAGGAGTGGAAGAACAATCGACGAACGGCCCTGAAGACCTGCTTTTGAATGACTTCCATAATCGAGTGCCTTAAACCTTTTTAATCGGTCGTTTTGGTGGAGGTGGCTTGAGCATCCTTGCCTTGTCATCATCAGGCATCGGAGGTGTATTGGGTGGCGGCGGGTTCCTGTTGGCAGGATTGCGAGCCGGTGGGTTAAGATCGGTGGTCGATTCAACCCATTCCCAACTGATCGGATGATCTAGTTCTCGTCCTGCGAGAATTCCCCAGGGTGTGCCTGCGTGCTTTTGGACGACGTTTTGAAGCAATTCCTTGGCAAGCTTGGCCTCTTTCTCCAGCTTGCTATCGACAGTGACTTTGTCGCTAGGAGTCAAGTTCCAGGTGTTGCTTTCTGGCTTGGAGAAATTCATACCGCGTTTTGCTTTGGCAAGCATCGCGTTGAAGGACTCGGCTCGGATTTTTGCAGCTAACGCGGTCCCGTAAGAAAGCTCATAGCTGGCTAGCCACCTGGGCGAAGTCTCTTTGCCTCGAAACTTTTCACCTTCGGCCAAGATCGAGCACATTTCGGAGAGCTCTGGGTAGAGGCGGGCCGATTCAAGCTGTGCGTCGGTGAGTTCCTTGGTAAACGACGCCTCGTCGCGCTTAATGAAAACCATCTTGGGCTTTGAAAGCGTACCTGCTCGAGACAATTGAGCTGCGTTGAGTACCGCGTACCGCAACGGACTCTTCTTGACGCGTGCCAAGTACTCGGTCTCTGATAGATAATCAGGTCGGTAACGATCCATCACATCAGGATCGAAAAAGTAGGACATCTGAGATGCGAACGCTTCGGTTTCACGCCGCTCTACTTTGGCATTGAGCTTTCGATTTGGATGGATCGAGAAATAGATCCCGCCGGTCTCATAGCAAAGCTTTGAAAGAGCGTAGGGACCAAAGCCTGAATCCAAAACGGGCTCTTCCATGTAGTTGTCTTGATAGCCGAGTTTGACTCGTTCGGGGTAGAGCGTCTCAGGGCCTTGATCGACCTCTGCCCAGTCTTCAACCTGTGCATAGGCTGGATCGAACTCGACGAATTTGATGAAGGCTTTGTCGCGACCAAATGGAGCCGGTACGCCTAGAACATAGCAAGGAATCGTCTGGAACCGGCAAGCTTTGATCGTTTCCTCAGCGAGTTGCAAATCGTCTCCACGCTCATCGGTTACCACCAGAAGCATGACATTGCGAGCCGGGCTGTTGCCTTTGGCGATTCGGAATGATTTGTATTTGTCGACGGCCGTCTTGATGGCTTGGAAGACCATTTCGTCGCCACCTTCGTTTCCAATCTTTTCGATCGCACTTCGGATTTCCGCCAAGTCATCCGTAGGTTGCTTGGTCAGCACTTCGACCTGACTGCCAAAGGACAAGATCGATGTCAAAAGAGGGGGAACTTCTGAAGCCCCTTCGCGTTTTTCTTTTTCGGCTTGAACGATCCCGAGTTGCTGGTAGATACGATCAAAACGATCGCTGATCTCCTGCCGACGTTTGACCATCGAGATGCTGCTATCAAAAACCCAGACGACTAGCGTTGGACGTTCTTCGAGCGATTGAAGGATTTCGTAAGTCACCCGGTCTACGGCTCCGTCGGTGCCAGTGGTTCCCACGCCCGTCATGCCGCGAACGGCTTTGGGTGACTCCGTAAGTCCAACGGCTTTCTCGACGGTGAACGTTACATTGACATCCCCATCGGGAATGGTGACGTCTAAATCGGAGGCTTCGACCGCCGAGACATCAGCAACCAGTGGTGCACTCGATAATGCCATGTCAACAGATCCGATCGAATCGGCACCGAACTCATCGGTTGGCGTATCGGAGTAAGCGATATCGGTGACAATATCTAGTGGGGCTAGCTCTTCGGAAATCGGAGCAGAATCGATAAAAACGGACAACAAACTCGGTTGGGTCGCAATGCTGATCGAAGCCAACCCAACAACCACCAAAATGTGGGCCCCGACACTCAGCAAAAAAGCCATCGAATCGCGATCAAACCAAGAGGAGACTTCGCCAAACTCCTCTTGCTCATCCTCGTCGTCGGCATCCTCTTGATCCTGGTCTGGATCAAATTCGTTGAGCGTCTTGGAATGCGCGGTGATGTCCAATTCCTGTTGGCTCGAATCTGCACCGGAAAGATCCTCGACATCGGATTGAGAATCGTTCTCTTCGATACGTTGGCGGAGTCGCTTAAGCATACAAACCTCATCCCGCAGTTGGTGCTGACCAATCCAAGCCGAATTCATAACGCAAACCGTGTTCTGAGAACAACTTCAGGCGAATTGCGTCGTAGCCCTTGGATGGTTTATTGTCGGAGCAAATTCCCTCAATTTCAACAGGAATAGCAGTCAAAAGAGAGTTTGGAGGCACAAGAATCCCGAAAAAAACCGGCTTTATTTCCCAAGCCGAGCTAACTTGGATGGAAAAACAGCTCTTCTTGCGTTTTAAGAGTAAAAACTCGGTCTATTGGCCCCCAGATATTTGGCTATCTTTACCGTTGCTGCAGCTACTGCTGGCCGCTGAAGAGGGATTGCCAAGAAAACGATGGAGAATCTGACTCCGACGACCGGGGCTTGTTGCACAAGGAAACGATCCGCTGGATCTCGGCTTGGTCAGAAATTTCAGAGATTAGTTGCGTCTGACCTGGTTGCTGGCAGACTAGCAGGATCTTGCTCCCAAACCGCATAAGCATCCACGTTTGCTTGGGTTGCAACTCGGAACTCGCAAGCACTTCGAAAACCTCCCGGGGCATTCGGCTTGATGAGACGCTTGGCCAAACTCTCTTGGCAATCAGAACGAATCCGAAAAAGACCACCAAGACCATACCTAGTGCGAAGAAGCTACCTAAGAGACCAGAAGCCCCGGTGGGGCTAGCACTGCGATCTTTCGGGTAGGCCTCACCCGGGCGAGTCAAACCGTCAGATTTTGATTTGGGCAATGGGATCACCGCACCAGCTTGGCGAACATTCGTTTCCGAAGAACCTCTTACGGACGCTTGCTGTGCACTAGCAAATGGCATCGATACAAGCACAAGCAACACGAAACCAATCCATAGTTTGGCAATGAATGAATTGACAAGAATGTTCATAGAGGGCTCTCTTTCGGATCGTCAATCTCTACAACTCGAAAGCAGATTCGGCCTTCAAGACACAGCACCTCACCCTTTGCCAATCGATGCTGATCCACATACAAATCAGCGAGTTGTTGCTCGGGTGTATCGAGCAAAAGCAAAATCTCACCGCCGATTGCATAGAGATCCTCGGGGAGGATTTGGAGTTTACCAAGCTCGATTCGGAGCTCTTGGTTCTGATCCTCTTGCTGAGTCTTTGCATCGACGGTCGATGGAGCACCCAAAGCCGACTGGGATCTCCCAAGACAATGATTCGCTTTCGATAAATTCGACTCTGACCAATCTTCAAAACGATAGGGCTCAAGACCCAGAGACAATCCACTCGAGTCTGCTATGTCCAACTCAGCTACGGCTTGCTCGAGCATCCGCTGGGACTCGGCAATCGACTCTTGACCCTGCTCTTGCATACTTGCGCCTAATTGCTAGCAAACAATTCCGTTTTGAACTCGAAAGAAGAACTATCCCATGCAAGTCTTGTGTTTCTCAAAAATTGCTTGGAGAATCAAGTCGGAATCGACCAATTAACGCATGCAAATGCGTGTTTTTGGTAAGATCTCAAAATCGCTTGCGGTCGACTAGATTCCAAATCTAGTTGGGGCATAGCAGTTCAAAAATTTTTTAAAGCAGGAAGAACTAACGTGGAAGAGCAGCAGGACGATCAACAAGATCAAGAGGGCCGGGTTTTCGTCGAAACGATGGTCTTGCTACTGAAGTCGGCACCGACAATCGATGAACTCAAAGCCGTTCTGGGGGAGTTTACGATCAACAAGGTGCGAGAAGAAGGAGACGACACCTGGGAGCATTGCGGGCCAGCGATCTTCTTGGAATATCGCGAAGAGTGCTTTGGACAATACGTCATCGACATCGTCGATCGACCTTGGCCAGATGAGTTGTATTATGACAAACCCGACTCCAAGCTTCATCGTGCTTGGAGAGAAGGTTGTTTCGGCATCAGCACATGCCCAGGCGCTTTGGATCGAGCCAAAGAGCAAGCTTGGATTTGGCCCGAGGGTCGCGAAGCGATCAAAGAGGCCAAAGCCTTCCTTCGAGTCCGTACGACATTCATGCTCGATCGCGATGAGGAATTCGAAGACGATGACTGGATCCCTTGCGACTACTACGCACCCGAAGAGCTCATGGAGATGCACTGGGTGATCTTAGCGCTCTTCAAACTCCCTCAGGTGATCTGCTACTTCAATCCGCAAGGTGAGGTGCTTCGCGACGAGGCTTCGTTTGACGAAACCGACGAACTCTACTACGACAATGAGCTTCCAGCGCTGGAACTTTGGAGCAACGCAAGACTCTTTCGAGTCGACGAGCAGTGGACGTTGATGGATACGGTTGGAAATTCACAACTTGGCGTTCCAGACATCGAAGCGATTTTCTTTTCGGAGGCTTACTCCCCCGTGGATGTCGAACAACTCTTGAGACTCACGACGATGTACTTGCTCGATGCCCCTGAGGAAGACATCCAAACGATGGAGGACGAGAACAAAACGACTTGGAAATTGTCGTTCGAGAACGACAGCATCTGCGATCCCCCAAGGCAAGTTGTTCGGCTGACCCCAGACGACGGCCGAGTGCCCCCTAAAGTTTAAGATATCCAAGTGATTTCGCCCCAATTCTTACGTCCAGTGGAAAACCGACGTGAGGTGCGATAAACTAGCCGTCACCTCAAATCACCCACGTTCAATTCAGCCTTCGTTAAATTCATTTCCAAGGTGTACCGATGCCGATGCGATTTCGTTTCCTAGCCCTTGCATTGTCGTTTATTTTCTCAGCCCCTTGCCTTGCTCAGGACGTTCCGGCACCAGTGGCCAGGGAAATCCAAAATCTGATCGGAGCCAAGGATTTCGATGGAGCTTTAAAACTCCTGGACGAGTCCAAGGACCTACCGCCAGCAACGCAAATTACGAGCCGCAATCAAATTGCCGCCTTATTGATGCAAGCCAACCGCAAAGAGGAATCGTTGGCCCAGTTCAAAAAGGCCTGTACCGAAGCGATCGCACTGGCCAAAGAAGGGAAGATCACCAACCAGAACTTGGTCAGTACCGTAATGTTGGCAACAACCATGAGTCGCTCGATCGATGAGGACCTGCCAGTCGAATGGGTGACAAGCACGCTGGAAATCGTCCAAAGCAATCTCTCGGAAAAGGAACTCACACCCGATCATCGTCTTTTGGTCGACGTGCTTCGCATGAAAATGCAACTCGAAGCCCCGGCGAAAATGGAAGCCAACAAGAATGCGCTTCTTGAGACGATTGCCAAGTGCGAGTCCCTCTTTGACAAGGACGGATCGACCGTTAGCAAAGCCACCACGATGCTGAGCATTTGGAACCTCAAGATGCAATCTGTGGATGCCAAGCAAGCAGATCAAATTTTTGAGAGATCCTCCAAACTCGCAGAGAGTTTGACCAAAGAGGCTCCCAGCCCCAATGTGATCAATGCCTATATCGCCATCGCCTCTGGCTATATCAGTCGCACCGCTCGATCGGCTCCCGACTCGGCATTGAAAGCCCTCGACTCGGTGAAGACCTTTCTCGATGGTATCGAATCCGAAGATGCAAATATTACCAAAGCAGTCGAAGGGTTCTTGAAGAACTCCAAAAACATGGAACGAACCATCGAGGGTGCTAAACGCCTTATGGCAATGATCGGTCAACCCGCACCCGAGATCGACCCCATGGAATGGATCAACGGAGAACCGCTGTCGACGCTTGCAGATCTTAAAGGCAAAGTCGTGCTCATCGACTTCTGGGCCGTATGGTGTGGGCCTTGTATCGCTACGTTCCCCCATCTGAAACATCTTGACCAAGAGTACAAGGACAAAGGGCTAACGATTCTTGGAGTCACGCGGCAATACAACATGCGATGGGATGAGAACACTGAAAATTACGCTCGAAGCCAGACACCTGTCGAGCTTGATGATGAGATGCAGATGCTCAACAAGTTCATCGCCAAACATCAACTGACTCACCGAACCATGGTCACTCCTGAAAAGAGCGACATGCAAGAAAGGTATTCAGTCACTGGGATTCCCCATGCCGTGGTGATCGATAAACAAGGAATCGTTCGGCTCGTGAAGGTCGGCTCGGGTAGCCAAAATGCCGAAGAGATCGAAAGCATGATCAAAAAGCTGCTTGATGAATAGGAACTGATGAAGACCAAATGGAGAGCAAGGCTCAGGCTCTGGGGTAAAAAAAGAGGAGGGCGAATGACGGGCTGGTGGTTCATCGGCTCGTTAGGCGAAGCCCTCTTTTTTGCGACGGTATTCCTTATCGGTGTTTTCCTCTCGGCGATCCTCATCAGTTGGCAACTGATGTCCCAAAGCACACAGCCACTGAAGATCTGGAATGGCTTTTGGCTGTTTCTCGGGGTCTGCCTCTCCTTTGCAGTCATCGGAATCGTTGGCTTTTGGTACCGCGTGCTAAAAGTTGTCACAAGCGATGAACATCGGGAGGTCATCGCCCAAAGAGGAATCATCCCCGAACCGCTTAGCGGTTCGCAGATCATCCCAAAGCGCACACCGTTGGCCCCTAGCATCCCCGATGTTAAGCGATTTACCGACAGTCCCGGCGCTAGGTTGTCTTACAGACTCCCAAGCCAAATTCCTGAGAACGGGGCTCTTGTTGCCATGGGGATCTTCGCCATGGCTTGGAATGCGATGATTGCAGTCTTTTTGGTGATGGCCGCAGAGAACTACCTTCGTTCGCAAATTCCCTGGCAACTCCTGCTGCTTTTAATACCTGGGATCTATGTAGCAATCCGTTCCGCAAGACTCTTTTTTCGGTCGTTTATCCGAATCCTCGGGATTGGTTCGACGACCGTGGAGATCGAAGATTTACCACTGGTGCCCGGGCGTGAGTATCACTTGGAAGTCGTCCAGTACGGACGATTAGTCATAAAAAAAATCGCAGTACGGCTCGAATGCGAAGAGGAGAGCACTTATCATTTCGGCACCGATCTGCGAACCGAGAGGCAGACGGTTTTCAGCCAAGAGATAGCTGCTCACGGTAGGGATCGTATCGATTGGGGTTACCCGCTGCGACTAGAATGTCGGTTTTGTGTACCCGAGGATGCGATGCATTCGTTTCAGAGTAAGCATAATGCGATCCATTGGAAAATAGTTGTCGACGGAGAGGCAAATCGATGGCCATCGTATTCCCGAAGTTTTCCCGTAATAGTTTACCCGCAACCCAAGTCGAGCCGACCGACAGCCGCGTCATGATCCGATTAAGCGGCTTGCAGCCGACCTACATGCCCGGCGAAAATATCGATTTTGAGTACCGAGTTGCTAATGTGGATCGGGGCTCAATCGTTGCCGTCGAATGCTCCGTCTGCTGGCTGACTGAAGGCAAAGGCACCGAAGATCTTGGGGTTCACTTTTTTCAACGACTCGCGGGCGATTCGTTGGCCGCGATCGATTGGACCATCGCTCAGAAAATTTCTTGCCCGCTTCCCATCTCCCCCGTTTCTTACGAAGGCAAGTTGCTAAAGATATCTTGGTGCGTACGCGTCCGATTCTTCCTCAGCGACGGCACCGAACTGATGGCACAGCAACCCTTCTATCTAGGAACTGTAACGCGAGAAGTATGACCGCGAGGTTGACTGCGAACCAGAACTCGAATCCCTTCTGCTCCCGCTACTTTGAGCCGGGCAATATCCCGTTTCTTTTCCACAACGAGCATTCCATCGAATCGCTCGCCCACAAAATCCGAAATGGCACGAACCAAAAGCGCTCGATCCGACGTTGGGCCATCGTCGGACCTCACGGAAGCGGAAAATCGACTCTCATCAAGCAACTCAGCGAACAACTCGATTGCCAAGTTCATGTCTTGCATTCATCGACCAACAAACTCTGGGCGATGCGCAAGATCATCGCCCAACTCGGTCGACGTCCGTTGTGTCTGGTCGATGGGTATGAACAACTCCCCCATTGGGCACGTCTTTGGGTCGCAGCCTTTAGCCGGTTGAAGCGGGTCTCATTGTGCGTCACAACGCATCGTCGACCCTGGGCATTTGAATTGCTGTGGCAAACAAGGATCGATCAGCAAGTCGAGCAGCACGTGCTTGATTGCCTTCTAGGGGGCAATAGTCCAGCCCTAAAAACGGCGTTGCTCGAATCCCAAGCTTGGAAGGATTCCCGAGCGAAACAGAGGGAAAATTTGCGAGAGTCGCTTTTCGACATGTACGACTGGTGGCGAGATACCGTCGACGAGTATTCTCGGGCCCGTTAGACTATGGCTCGTTGAATTGCAGTCGGTACACCCCATGGAGTGTTTCTATGTCTATCGTGATGAATCTACCCGGATCGTTCTACCTCGGTCGTCGATATGACCTTGCAGACCGAAAGCGTACCGAATCGCAAGTTCATTATGAGTCCAAGCATCTAACGACCCACGCTCTATGCGTGGGGATGACCGGGAGCGGCAAGACGGGTCTTTGTGTCAGCCTGCTTGAAGAGGCCGCACTCGATGGTATCCCGATCATTTGCGTTGACCCCAAAGGGGACCTCGGGAACCTATTGCTTACCTTTCCTGATCTTAAGCCGGATGATTTCCGACGCTGGCTCGATAAGTCCGAGGTGTTGGCCAAACGAAGTGATGAAGACGGCAATCTGTCCGATGAGGAATTGCTCACCAAAACCGCATCGCAAACCGCCGATGCCTGGACCAATGGACTCAAAGACTGGGAGATGAACCTGGAGTACCTCAAAACGCTCCAGCAAGTCGAAAAAGTCATTTATACACCAGGTAGTAATGTCGGTGTCCCGCTGACGGTGCTAAGCAGCCTTGATGCTCCATCGAGAGAGGTTCTTGAGGATGACGAAGCACTCCGCGATCAGATATCGAGTGCCGTCTCGGGCCTTTTAGCTCTGTTGGGAATCAATGCCGATCCACTGACGAGCCGGGAGCATATTCTGCTCTCGACGATCCTCAAGGATGTTTGGTCCAAGGGCCAAGATTTGTCGATGGAAAACCTGATTCGATGCATTCAAACACCACCGGTCAAAAAGATTGGTGTCATGGACATCGACTCGTTCTTTTCCCCCAGCGACCGAGGCAAATTGGCCATGTCGCTCAACAACCTATTGGCCTCGCCGTCGTTCGCTGGTTGGATGCAAGGCCAAGCCTTGGATATTGAGTCGTTGCTTTATACACCAAGCGGTGCGGCCAAGATCTCGATCATATCGATCGCCTATTTGAACGATTCAGAAAGGATGTTTTTCGTAACCATCCTCTTGAACGAATTGGTTTCGTGGATGCGAAGCCAAAATGGCACCAGTGCTCTTCGGGCCATTTTCTACATGGACGAAATCTACGGCTATTTTCCGCCGGCTGCCAAGCCGCCGAGCAAGGGGCCGATGATGACCTTGCTCAAACAAGCGCGTGCGTTTGGACTCGGGATCGTCCTTGCTACCCAAAATCCTGTCGATCTCGACTACAAAGGTCTCTCGAACATGGGGACTTGGTTCCTGGGCCGATTGCAAACCCAGAGGGACAAAGATCGAGTTCTCGATGGGCTCGAAGGTGCTTCGCTTCAACAAGGAGGAGCGTTCGATCGCAATGCGATGGACAAGAATCTGTCCGCGCTGGGTAAGCGAGTTTTCCTGCTCAACAATGTCAACGACAACGCTCCGACGATTTTCCAAACACGATGGGCCTTCTCGTTTCTTCGCGGGCCTTTATCCCGTCCTGAAATCAGTAGTCTGATGCAGAGCAAAAAGAATGCGACGCAGACATCGGTGGCTCCAGGTGCTGGGAACTCTCCAAGCAATCCAACTCCCGTGGCTCCTTCAGAGCCCACCAATGCAGTGGCCAGCAAGAACTCAGGCCCACCGATCGTTCCCCCGGGGATCGATGTTCGGTACTTTGTCCCGAGCAAAGCGTTTCGTGCCAGTAACCGTCTTGAGTATCGACCTGCGCTATTTGCCAATGCGAGCATCCATTTCGTTCGCGCCGCAGGCGACATCGACACCTGGAGCGATCTTCAAATCATCGCGCCCATGAGGGATCAAGTTACCGAGCATCTTTGGGATGATTCTCAGAGACTCGAGCCCAAGAGCTTTGAATTCAGCGATCCCGAGCGCGATTTCGCCTTTGCCGATCCTCCTGCGGAACTGCTTCAAATCAAGAACTACAAAGCCTGGGAAAGAGAGCTCGCCGAATATCTTTTCCGCCATGAAAAATGCATCTACTACCAATGCAAAGCTCTTAAACACAGCACAACGCCAGGCCTAAGTGAATTGGATGCTCGAATGGAGCTACATCAATTGGCTCGCGAAGCTCGGGACAAAGAGATGGAGAAATTGAGAGCCAAGTACGAAGACAAGCTGCGTACGCTGCAAAGCAAAGTCACCATCGCTCAGCAGAGGGTTGATAAGCTTGTCGATGAGGCCAAAGCCAAACGGATGGATGGACTAGTCAACCTAGGAACATCTATCTTTGGGGCGTTGCTCGGCAATAAATCTCGAAGTGGTTCAAGGACATCGTCGGCCGTTCGAGACTTGACCAATGCGGCAAGCAAAGGGAGCGATATATCGCGGGCCCAAGAGACCCTTGATGAACTTGTATTGCAGAAGAACGATATGGAACGCGAATGCATGGCCGATATCGAGCGTGTCAAACGCGACTTCTCGGTCGAAAACCTAGTGCTTGAACCGGTCGAGGTCCCACTCCGGAAAGCGGATACCAAGATCAAGAACCTCGCACTTGCTTGGGTTCCCTGGCAGATCGATTCCCAAGGCAACGAAACTTGCTTGATCGAAACGCTGTAGAAACATGGAGCGTAGGCTTTTGGCTTCTTCAAGAATTATTGTGGTTGCAGGAGGCTCAACACGCGATTAAAGACGGTACACCGCGCGCCGTCCGGTAAGGATCAAAATCGCGCCTATTCCTTTCATCTTGACTCATGAATTGCGAAATAATTTATCCTCGCCTGAGGGCTTGCGCCCAATACCGCTACCATGGAGTGAACCCACAACAATTCCCGAAGACCCAAATTCTTATGGCATACATTACGGTTTGTGAGAAATTTTCCGATATATCCGAAGTGGACTCGATGTTCATAGGACGACCATTTTCGTTAAGGATTGGCCTTCATTTTGAGTTACCCTTTGACGGTCTTACGATTGGGCGTGGGCTGGAAAATGATTTAGCCCTACCAGGGAGTCTCGGGAATAGATTTCATTGCCGGATCTTCCGGCAGGGGGAGCAATACGTTCTTAAATACTTCGAGACGCGACAATGCCCCGTCTACAATGGTAAATGCCAATGGGGGGGGGAACACGCCATGATCGACGGAGACACTTTCAATGTTGCGAATATTACTTTTCGCTATTGCGATTCGGTTCCGCTGGATCCTCAATTTGCTATCAACGAAATGAAGTGCCCCAACTAAGCCAAGCTAACAGATTAAGGCCAAGAGAGCAAAATTTATTGAGTCAGATAACAGAATGATGCGGGTAATCCGTGTAGCCCTTTGGGCCAGTGGGTAAGTACCAATCTGACAAGGGAGCATCGGCGGCCAAGGGATGGCCATTTCGGAAGCGTTCCACAAGGTCGGGATTGCTGATGAAGGGGCGTCCAAAGGCAATCAAATCTGCATGCCCTTGAGAAATCGCCGTCTCGGCCGTTGCTTGGGTATAACCGCAATTGCCAATCAATGGGCCGCGGAAAACTCTGCGGAACTCCGTCAGAGTCATTGGCTCACCAAGCTTGTGGAACCCAAAAGCCAGCCCGTCCATGACATGCAAGTACGCCAGATCAAAACGGTCGAGTTGACTGGCAACAAACGAAAATTGCTCTCGATAATCTGGCGATCCCATGTCATTGAAC
>JBJSXX010000205.1:0-17512 GCA_046086605.1 Pirellula sp.
AACAACGGTCGCTACTTCCTCTCGTTGGTTGCCCCATTTGCCAAGTTTGATAATGAAAAACGCCCTGAACCGATCGACATGCGTGTCGCTCTGAAGGAAGACGTAGTCCGTTTTGCAATCCTCGATGAAAACCTTCCCGCTGCCGTTGACGACTTAGATCTCGGCGCACTTTTAGCGCCTGGAACTACAAGTAATAGCGACAAGAGAGTCCTTCAAGAATTTTCAAAGATTCTTGAATCGCTTCAATTCCTATTCGGTTTTGGAGACGGAAATCTCGCACAAGCAAAATTGAAGAAATCCACGAAAGCCAAGGAGCCCGAGGAGGACAAGAGTCTTGGAGCAGAGATAGAGAATTGGGATCTGAAGGATAAATTCAAGCTGACTCGCAAGCACTATCACAAGATCGAGGAAATCCAAGTTCAATACGAGTCTGTTCAAGGGCAGAAAAATCGTCGGATATTGACCAAGGCTTCCGAAGAACAGGCTGTTCAAATCTGGAACCTCAACGACGATGTCGACAGTGATAATAAGAACGACACTGCCGTTACCGAGAGCGTCTCGCATCTGCTATCGCTTGCTGGTTTACCTCTTCAAGAAAAATCCGATAACCAAGGAATTAAGCTTGCTGAATTCACCAAAGATGGCAAAGTGCTCTTGGTCAATTCCGAATGGAAGGCCCAACTTCTCGATATCGACGAACAACTTAGCCGCCAACGGTTTGCCCTCGAAACTCCTTTTCGGTCAAGTACCTACGAAGAGACAGCTTCGAAGTGGTTGTTCGACACGAAGGATCAAAAGGCACTTTCGATCGATGGATATGGAGCCATCACGAAGTATGATCTTGTCCAAGGAACTCGAATTCCAACGGATCTGAACCAAGTTCATTGGAGAATCACACAAAACACCAATCCGCTTAAGGAAGGTGAAGTAGAAAAAATCGTTTTGCTCGATTCCCAAGGCGATGTGCAGTACTGGGGGCACTCGCCGTTTGCCGAAGTTAGGCATTATGCATTGAGTCCTGACGGGGAAACCGTTGTGAGCATCGCCATGATTCCGGCTGAGAAATCGGTCTATTTTGTTCCAAGAAACACAGACGAACTCGCCGAATCTCTAAGGTTTAAAGAAATCTGTATCTGGAAGATCGACAAAAGGAACAACAACCATCAATTTATCGAGCGACTTGTCTTTCAGTCCGACTCGACCGATTTGCTCGTCAGCCCGCTCGATGAACGCCGTTTTGTCCTGAGCAATTCTCAAACGCTTTGCATTTTGGAAACTGGGGCCCCATCGAAGATCTCCGATCAGATGGCGACCAAAGCCGTCCGGTTTTGCGTACCGAATCCAATTTATAAAGATTGCCATGCATTTTTCCGGGTCGACGGAATAAGCGGCACGGGTTGGATAGGAAATATTCTCTCAGAGGAATCATCGGAATCCGAAAAGCAACGTTGGTTTTCCGTGGAAAACAATCGTCATGCTTTCGATTCCTCGGCTCCTGTCACTGGATGTTGGAGTAGCGATGGATTGCGACTCTATGTCTTGGACTCTCAAGCTCAGATCCGAGGATATGTACTTGATCCCAATGCGGGTAGTTTGTCCGTTGTATCGGATAAAGAGGCTTCGGCTTTTCTTTCCTCGGATAATCCCATCCCAAATCCAATTGATCAGAAAATCACTAAATACACGGAACTGGCAGACCTCTTGAGAAATCTCCAAAGCAATCCTCAAAAAGTCCTCATTGGTATTTCGAGCTCCCAAGCCCAAGTCGGTAAGTGGTCAGACGAACTCTATATCGCCATCAACGAGCATCTCGGATCGCGCGAAGCAATTTCAAAGAATGCCATACATGCTAAATTCAAAAACGATGCCGCACCTGAATGGGACTTTGCCGCCCAAGTCTGCAACAATCAGAATCAGGCTACAGAAGATTCGATACTGCTTTCGAAGCTTTATCGATCCAATGTCCGTGATGTTTCCTCTCCGGATTTGATCCATCAACCACTTCATGCCACGGCCGATGCTCAAGGCAACCGTGTCTTGTTGCTCTACCCAAAGAGCATTTTGTGCCTTTCGAGCCAAGATGGAAAATTATCCTCTTGGTACCGAATCGAACGACAAAGCATTTTCTTTGATGAGAATCCATCCCAGTTCAGTCTATCGCCCGATGGAACTCGATTGGCCATCGTCGATTCCAAAGGACTCCACCTGTGCCCCGTGACTGTTTCTAGTACCGATGTGAGTATCGGTCCAGCACAAGCCGACCCCGCGCACAAGGACGTGACCTTCTTTGCCTGGGATCCCGAAGGTAATCAGGCAAACTACGGTTTGGTTCGCCAAGACGGATCCTACGCATATTGCAAAGACGCCAAACTTGTTGAACTTGGAAATCTAAGCGAACTTCGAGCGAAGGATCAGCAACCAATCAATCTTGCAGATATTCAAAGGATTTGGTTCTTCAAGGAATCCTTGGTGGACAAAACTAAGGATGAAAATACGAAGGACAGCACTGAAATACCGAAGGTTTCAACGACCCTCAGGTATCTGGCTGTGCAGTGCAATGTAAACGCAACAGACGGCAAAGATCCAACGAAACCCAATAAAAACAATGGTCTAGATCAGGCTGCCAGGATTCTATTTGTTCGCCTTCCACACTCGGATCCAATCGCTGAACCTACGAAAGAGGGTGACGATCGTGGTTTCGAGAAAAGTAAGTTTGTATCCCTACCTATCGATAGGGCCTTCAATAAACTTGCTGTCAATCCAAACGGTGGAATCCTCGTTACAGGAAACGTCAACGCGGAAGTCGGCGTCTATTTTGTTTCTCCCTACTGGGAGTTTGCCAAGATCGTCTTCGATGCCAATAGCGAACCGGACTCGAAAATCGAGGGACTCTGCTTTGCCCAAGACGGCAAGACGCTGGTGGTCTCGAATGCAAACAACCATGTGTTTTGCCTGCGTACCGATTCGCCGAAAATGGATTCCGCTAAGTAATCCGTCGTTGGGTTGTCAACCAGCGTCGGTTGCCGTCCTAGACCTGGATTGAACGAGATACTGGGCTAGCAATCCAATTGCCAACACAACGCATGCGATTTGGTATGCCGTCAAGCCTGCAACCATCAGCGGTTCGGGACGTATCAGTTCCGTAAAGAATCGGAACACCAAGTAACCGATTAAGTACACCTTGAGCCTGTGGCCATCGAACCATCGTCTCTGCTGGAGCATCACTAACCCCCCCAGCGCTAGTGCGTGGAAGAGCGTCTCGTAAATCTGCACCGGATGCCTTAAAAGTTCTCCCCCATCGGGCGCTGTTGGAAAAGCGATCCCCCAAGGCAACTTCGTCGGCACACCAAAACAGCACCCACCAAAAAAACAACCCAGCCGACCGATGCTCAAGCCCGCTGCGATCGGGATAGCAAACGTATCACCCGTTCCCTTTCGAATCCCCAGCCAAGCCTTCGTAAGCTCGACGGCAACATAGCCCCCAAAGATCCCCCCTAAAACGGTCTTGCCATCGCTGAGCCAATGAATCCAAGGGCTCAGTCGGCTCCAATCCTGCTCGAGCATGAACGGCAACTTGGCCCCGATAAAAGCACCTAGCAATGCAGCCAACGACAAAAAACGTTTGTGATCTTCGCTGACATCCAGCTTGGTTCTGTTTTGCCTGTAGAGCCAATAGCTTGCCACCAACGCCGCGAGCATCAAAATCGAATGCAATAAACGACCAGTGGTAGGATTAAGCATGATTCCGTATCGGCAGAGGGACATGGCCATTGCGATACAGAACATTGTAGGCACAAAAGGGGATGATATGGCCGCTTGGAAGCACATGGTGCGTGCAGCATTTCATCACCCGACGCACGTCAAAATTGTAAGCGTCCAAGAACGATGTAATCGTAATGCGAAGCAGTTGTTTGCTTCCAAGCTCCTTCTCGATCGCCTTGGCAAAAAAATCATCGGCAAGCTTTTGGCTTGCGCCTAGCGATACCAACGCGGGCTCTTGGACACTAGCTTCTTGTGTCTCAACGCAGCCGCCTGGACCACAGCATGCATTTCGAGCCAAATACAACTGAGCCAAGCGTTTCCCTTCGTCTCTGGTAAAACTCAGGCCGTTGGCAAGCAGATCTCGATTGGCTTGGGCATCGATAAAGCGAGTCAAGGGAACCAAGTTGCCTTCGTGCCTATAGCACATGGCCAGCACATGGCAGTTCGGGTGCGCACAGGGCAAGGGGAAGAAATCCGATTCGCAAAGTCGACCTTGCGACTGCTCGCACAAGAGCCGGATGCAATCTGGGGCGGTAATGCGGGCTTCGAGCTGCTCGGGCAAATAATGCCGTCCTGAATAAGTCGCCGGCTGGAGACTCAGGCCGCTGACCCAAGGTCTTGCTGCCGCCAGTTCCAAAAGTCCACCGAGTTGGCCTTCATTGACCCCAGCTTGCAACGTCGCTACGAGAGTAACGTTTAAGTCTGCCGCTCCGAGCCTCTCCAGAGCCTGCAATTTGGTAGCAAGCAACGGTTGGCCTCGAAGCTTTTCAAAGACAAAGTCCTCGACACCGTCCATCTGAAGATAAATCTCGACGCGTTGTTTATGCTCGGCGATCTTGTCAACCAGCTCGGTGTCCTTGGACAATCGGATTCCATTGGTGTTGATCATCACGTAATGGATCGGTTGTGAAAGAGCATACAGCAGGATCTCTTCGAACTGAGGATGGAGCGTTGGTTCACCTCCCGAGAGTTGCAGCACATCGGGCTGGCCCTCGGCGGCAACCAAGGTGTCGATCGCACATTTGACTTCATCGAGCGACTTGTGCTTGAGCCCAGGTCGGCTGTCGGCATAGCACATGCTGCATGTGAGATTGCAGTTGTCGGTGATCTCGAGCACCGCTACGCAGGTATGTTGCTCATGATCCGAGCATAGACCGCAATCGAGCGGACAGCCCTTCGATGGCTCGACCTGAGTGTGCCTCGGGAGTCTCGCGGGCAACGCCGTATCGTAGCGATCGAACCAACTTCGATCGCTGCATACAAAGTCTTCACGCACACCATGCTCAGGACACCGCTTGCGAAAATAGACGCGATTGCCTTTGGCGATTATTTTTGCCTGCACGACGCTGAGACATTCTGGGCAAAGACTCTGGGTAGAGCCTAGGAAGGTATAAGCCGTGACGGGTTTTGTGCTTGTCATAAGCGATGAAATTTACCTGTACTTAGGAACCCCGAGCCGCAATAGATGCAATGTCGCGAGGAAAGAAATCAATCCATCGAGGAAAAAAAGGGGGATGCCGATGAACTCAACGATAGGATTCAAGAAGGATTCCGAAACGATCAAAACGGCGGTGCAAATACCAAAAAAGAGTATCCCGCCACCGAGGAAACTCAAGGTTGATAGAACAAGTGAGTAGCCGAGATAGCCAAGATCGAATCGCTGTCCACCCGGATAAGTCTCATCTTGGATCGCCCGAGCGATGCTCCAGCGATGCATCCACAATCGAATCAGCGACAGTGGAAGCGCAAAACAAAGCAGTGATGAGATAAATGAAAGAAATGCAAGTGGAATCTCCAAAGGCCCCATATTCACAGTGCCAATACCCAACAATCCAGCAATCCCACAAAACACAAAGATCATCAGCCCAAGCGTAATCACTCCTGTCCAATAGGAACTCTCTACCGGGGGCATCAGAAACCGAGACGCGTCGGTCGCATCGGTTCGTGTTCCTTCAAAAGCATCTTCCGACTGCGATCCAGCCGATACCTCGAAAGGATTCTCTTCGGGTTGATCAGGTGTGTTCGATGATGTCATGATCGCTCATCGGTATCTAGGTATCGTACGTGTAAACAGGAATACGGCAAATAAAAACGATAGGAAGCCGTCACCGATCAGAGCAATTCCGGCAAAGTCTCCAAGAGAGCCTTGAGAATTTGTTGAAATGAAAATGACGGTGCAAATCCCAAAGAACAGCACACCCCCCGCAATTAGACACAGCCAGCTCAAGAAGATCGACCAGAACAAATACCAAAGCCCGAACCGCTGCGTACCAGGATACCTCTCAAACTCAATGGCTTTTGCGATGTTCCAGCGATGCCACACAAGCCTGACCAAGGCAAACGGGATGCAGAAACTCATCCAAGTCCCAATCGAAACCGTCTCGCGGTAGAGGGAGAACCTCAAGGATGTCCCCAAAAAAGGAATTGCGGGGGGGAACGAACCTGAAAAAAAAGACACCAACCCCAAAACGATCAGCACCGCAATTCCAACCCAGTAGCTCCGTTGGATCGGTGGCATCTGGGCTCTGCGTTCTTCAGATTCACTCCTACCATAGCTATCGACGCGAGTCTCCTCGGTATTCGGGCCGGCGCCAACTTCATAGGGATTCTCGATCGGTTGATCCGATGAATTCGAAGCAGACACAAGCGACCTCACTCGATACGCGAACGTTAATAGCTACTGGATGGATGCTGCACGACGTTGCATCGATTCTAACAATTGCAAAGCTGCAAGTGGGGTCAAATTGGTCAAATCGAGCGATTTGAGTTCATCGACGATCTCGTTTTCTTGCCATTGAAAAAGCGTTAACTGAATCGCACCGGACTTCTTCGGGGGCGGAGCGATCTTGCTCTGCCCGTAACGGTTCAGATGGTTGACCTCGAGTTGACCTAGGATCTCCTTGGCACGCTCATTGACTCCGCGCGGAATACCCGCCAGACGTGCAACATGGATCCAGTAGCTCTTGTCGGCACCACCTGGCACTATCCGGTGCAAAAAGACCACCTGGTCGTCCCACTCCTTGACCGATACGTTCCAATTGCGAACACTCGGCAAAGACTGCTGCAACTCGATCAGTTCGTGGTAGTGGGTTGCAAACAATGTTCGTGACTTGTTCCGATCGTGCAAATGTTCGACGATAGCCCAAGCCAAACTCAGGCCGTCGTAGGTGCTGGTGCCACGTCCAATTTCATCGAGGATCACCAACGATCGTTCGGTGGCCGTATTGAGAATCCTGGCCGTCTCGACCATCTCGACCATAAAGGTACTTTGTCCACGCGTCAGCTCGTCGCTTGCACCGACCCGAGCAAACAGCTTATCGGCAATCCCGATCGTCGCCTTGCGGGCCGGCACAAAGCTACCGATTTGCGCAAGCACCACGATCGCGGCGCATTGGCGGATGTAAGTGCTCTTACCGGCCATGTTCGGACCGGTGATCAGTTGGATTCTGCCATGCTCCGAACCGATCATGCAATCGTTAGGAACAAACTTGCCCTTAGCCATCATGCTATCGAGCACCGGATGGCGGCCTTCGTAAATCTCCAAGATCGGTTCTTCGGTCATCGTCGGGCAAACATAGCTGTTTTTGACGGCAAGTTCCGCAAGAGCTGCTAAACAATCGAGTTCTGCCACGACCGACGCGTTTCGTTGCAATAGACCGGTCGCTTGATGCACCGATTCGCGCAATTCCAAAAACAGTTCGTACTCAAGCTGTTTGCTCGATTCGTCTGCCGTGAGAACCTTCTCCTCGTACTCCTTGAGCTCGGGCGTGATGTAACGCTCACAGTTCTTAAGTGTCTGCTTGCGAACGTAATTCGCAGGGATTCGATCCCGATGCGTATTGGTGATCTCGATGTAATATCCAAAGACCGATGTGAAACCAACTTTCAGACTCGGGATCCCCGTTGCCTGCGATTGCTCAGCTTGATAGCGCGCGATCCACTCTTTACCACCCGAAGCTAAACCGCGCAGTTCATCAAGCCTTGAGTCGTACCCTGAGCGTATAAATCCTCCTGCTTTGGAAAGCAACGGGCATTCGTCCTGCAGGGCCATGTGCAAGCGTGTACTCAGTGCATTGCAGGGATCCAGAGCACCATTCAAAGCTTCGGCTCGGGGATTTTGAAGTTGGCTAACAACCGATTGGACTTTGGGGATCTGCAGAAGCGAACGACCGACTTGTTGCAGATCGCGCGGACTGCATCGGCCCGTGGCTACACGAGCGAGCAACCTCTCTAAATCGTAAATCTCCCTGAGAATCTCGCGCAATGTTTGTCGAAGCTTGGCGTTTTGAACCAAGCCACCGACCATACCGTGTCGCTGATGGATCTGCTCGATGCTGATCAAGGGCGAGGAAAGCCATTGTCCAAGCCGCCTTGAACCCATCGCCGTTTGTGTTTGGTCGATGACCTCAAGCAAGGATCCTTCGCGCGAGGCAGTGCGGATAGTTTGGGTTAACTCGAGCGATCGTCGCGTCGAAGCGTCGATCTCCATGCATTGAAACATGCGTGCCGGCAACAACTGCTGGATGTGATCCATCGGCGTTTTTTGTGTCTCACGCAAATATGCGATCGCAGCGCCTGCGGCGCTGATGGCCAGCCGATCCTCTGGGCTTGCATCCCAACCCATGCCGCTTAATTCCAAAACATCAAAATGCTCGTGCAGCACTCGTGTCGCTTCGTCGATCCCAAATTGCCAAACCGGGCGTCGCGTCAAAGCCCATCGACTAAGTGGATCTGCGCCCAGAGCCGAATCATCTTCTCGCACGAGGATCTCGGCGGGCTCGAGTCTGGATATCTGATCCGAGAGCTCGCGAGCCTGGTAGCTTGCGGCTTCGAATCGACCTGTCGAGAGCTCAACCCAGGCCAGACCCACCATCGCCTCGGCGCTGGGGGTGCCCGGTTTAGGAGAATAGACGCAAAGCAACAGATTGCTTTTGTTCGGATCCAACAGCGCGTCATCGGTAAGCGTACCGGCAGTGACGATCCTCTGTACCTCGCGGCGAACGAGTCCTTTGGCCATGGCCGGATCTTCGACCTGCTCGCAAACGGCTACGCGGTATCCCTGCCGTACGAGTTTAGCGAGGTAGCCTTCGAGCTGGTGATGCGGAAAGCCAGCCATCGGAATCGGGTTTTCCCCCTTGTCCCGGCTCGTGAGGGTCAAGCCCAGGACCCGCGCTGCCGTCTTTGCATCCTCATGGAAAAGCTCGTAAAAGTCTCCCATTCGAAAAAACAAGATCGCATCGCCGCTGGCCGCTTTGGCCTCCTCATACTGCTTCATCATCGGCGAGAGAGTCATGCGTTAGGATTCTTCCAAGCAACAAAGAGGTTTACGAAATACGCCAATACGGACCTGGATCCGGCTCGCGGGACATCCACGGCAAGCCTCTGGAGGCCGACCCATCGCGATCGAAGGTCAGAGAGTATTGCCCTGCGACTCCATTGTCGGAAGCCCCCTGGGATGCGACCTCGCTAAACCAAGGGGTCTGCAAGGAATGCTGGCTATCATCCAAATAACCCAGACGGAACAAGCGGAACTGCAATTGAAAATCGCTGAGAAAAATCCATTGCAGCTCTCCGAAGGCAATCCGCTTGACGTTTCCACGGCCTTTGGAAACCGCACCTTGGTATTGCAAATATTCCATACGGTGAGGCGATAATCGCCAAAATGCACTCCCCGAAGTCCACTGAGTCGGGTGATTTTCACTGGCAAATGTAAGCAAACCGTGGATTTGTGCCTCTTGGTTCGCTTGCATCCGAGGCGCTAATTCTGCTAGGAAATACTCCGGAAAACGGATCAGCCAATCCCAGTGATCCCCACGATCTTGAGAAATATGCCCGGTATGATGAAGGATTACAAAGGGTGAAATCGACACTTTGGCCTCCTCCTTCAAGCCTTTCCCCTGGTCTAATGGGAACTTATCCAACATCCTGGCATCCAAATCCACGTTATAGGCCTCAGGATCGTTTTGTCCGTAGGTCTAGGAAGTTTTTCAAGGAATTCAATGTTGGCGGCGGGATTTGCCGAGTTGGATTCTGGGAAATTGGCTTTCGGGTACAACCAAGGCCGTTAGGACACTTAGACCGAGCGTCATGTGCGAACTCGTCGTAAATGTCCTAGTCGCCAAAAGTTGCATCCAAAGTCACCCAAATTATACTCAATCGCAAATGTTATGTGGGCAGTCCCCCTACAAAGGCGGATTTCCTGCCGTTGTGACCCGCCAATCCAAATTGGTATGAAGGTTTACCGCAAATGGGAATTGATGAATCCAGGTCTAAGAACCGTCACTCTTCGAACGCTCGATCGACTCGTCGTTTGAGTTTTCGTTCTTTGTTGTGCGAACAGCTCGAACGCCGCGAGGTGATGGACGCTGCGGGTATCTTTGATGCAGGCACCGATCCTGCGTACTTCCAGCGAATATCCGACCAACTCCGAGGCCTCAACTTCAGCAACGCTGGAGGTGGCAACGTCGGCGGAGGTAATGGCGATGGCGGTCAAAACCTTCTTGGTGGTGGTGGAGCCAACGGCCTCAATGGTGGAGGTTTTATCAACCTCTCCGGTAACCGCTGGGTCAATCCCGTGGGTGGCTCTAGCCCCAACAACGGGGATCCTGCGAATGTTTCATGGAGTATCGTTCCCGACGGTACCCAGGTGAGCACCATCAATGGTGGCTTGGCTCCATCGAACTTTATCGCCTTCATGGACGGAATCTATGGATCGGCTCCTGGTCCGGTTGCCAATCGTCCTTGGTTTAATCTAGTACGACGCACGTATGAGAATTGGGCCAACGTCTCGGGTTTGAACTTCATCTACGAGCCAAACGACGACGGTGCGGCCTATGGTGCTGCATCTCGCGGTGTGATCGGCGTGCGCGGTGACATGCGTATCGGTGGTACTGCTGCTGATGGAAACTCGGGTATCTTGGGCTATGCGTTCTTGCCGACCGGAAGCGGAAACAACGGGATCGATGGTGATATGGTCATCGATACATCGGACAATTTTTACTCGCTCAACTCCGATGGTGCCAATGGCGAGAACCGCGGTCTTCACAATGTCTTTTCTCACGAGATTGGACACGGCATCGGGCTCCTGCACGTCATCCCGACCGATCAGACCAAGCTCATGGAGCCGTTTGTTTCGTTTGCTTACTACGGTGCCCAGCATGACGACATCCTCGCAACCCAAACGCTCTACGGTGACACCTACGAACAGAACGATGCCACTAGCCAAGCCTCGAACCTAGGCTTGTTGGGCAACGGCGTTTCGACCTTCAGCAACCTGTCGATCGACCGCAGCGAAGACACCGACGTGTTCTTGTTCACGGTCGGCAATGCCAAGCTCAAGCGTGTATCGCTGATCCCTGAAGGATTGCAATACGATGTGGGGCCACAAGGTGGGCAAATCTCGACGGTCAACTCACTTCTGTATCGCAACCTTTCTTTCCAGATTGAAAGACTCAACGGCGAAGTCGTCGCCGTGGCCAATGCGAGCCCAGCCGGGATCCCCGAGATCCTTCAAAGCCCGAACTTGAATCCAGGAACTTATTTCTTAAGAGTTCTCGCGGGTGCTGCAGGCGAAACCCAAATGTACAGCCTCCGCCTGGAGTCCGATGCTAAGACCTCGACCGGACCGATCCTCATCGGTGTGCAACCCAACAACAGCGAACTGATGGAAAATGGTTCGATTCGAACCGTCTCGCCAAGAGAACTGACGTTCCGTTTTGACGACGCCCAGATCATCGATCCAGCAACCGTTAGCGGGATTCGTGTAACGCGTGCCGGCGGCGATGGATCCTTTAGCCTTCCGAGCATCTCGACCGACTTTGGTACCAACGGTAAGGTCGATGTCCAACTCACTTCGCGGAATGCAACCGATTCGTTCCGTATCAACGTCACTCGCGCTGACTTGGGCGTCGGAGCACCTCCGCAACTGAGCATTTCGGGCAATGTTATTTCTCTGGTGCTCAACTCCCGCAGTGGCTCGACCATCACTGCCCAGCAACTCGTCGACTTGATCAATCTGCCAACCTCGCCAGTGGCATCCAAGCTATCGGCCAAGATCAATGGTGGCTTTGCAACGACAGCACTTGGTCTTGCCGATCCTGCGACTTACTCGCCGATCTTGGTCTCCAAGAGCAATGATGTTGTGATCAATCCTGGAGCGGTCATCATCGGTGATCGCCCCAATGAAAATGAAGTCACCCTTCGTTTCGCGGAGAATCTTCCAGATGACAACTACCGTTTAGAAGTCTTCGGATTCGATGATACCGTTCGTGGTATCACGGGTCTTCGAAATGTCAGCGGCGATCTATTTGTTCCTCGCGATCCGAACACCCGCCAAGACACCATCGAGTTCCGTATCGATCTGGGCTCGAAAGTCACCGCCGTAGTTCCCCAACCTGTAATTCGCAACGCCTCGGGTGTCCTCGAACAACGTCGCGACACGATCATCGTTTACTTCGACAACGAGAAGCTCTTTGTTGAAAACGATTCGCTGGGCAACCCCACCGCAGGCAGCGCCGAGAACCCTGACTTCTATCAACTCCATTACACTGCGAACACCGTTCGCAATACCGATGACATCACGTTCAAACCGGAGCGAGTCACCTACAACGCCTCGGCCAATACCGCGACGTTACGATTCTCCTCGGACATCGATATCCTCCCTGGTCCATTCATTCCATCGAGCAGCTTCCGCCTCCGAATCGGCACTCGCGAAACAACTCCGTTCCAACCCGTTCGAAGCGAAGCCGCTGCGACCGCGATCTCCGATCTGAACACAAGCGGTGCTGTCAAACTGCGGTTCACCGCCAAGACCTTGGGTGAAGCGGGCTCCGGACTCCAAGTCTCGTTCGTCAACTCCCTTTCAGGCGGATCGCCAACGGTAAGCAATGTCGGTGGCGTGATCGTCGTTGACATGGCCCGAGCAAACGTCACTGCCAATGAAGTTGTCGATGCTCTGAACGTCTCGACAGTCTCCTCGCCATTGATGACCGTAACCCTTGAAGCAGGTAGCGTCGGAACGACGGTCGTCGGTAACCGAGTCATCAACTATTCACCAATCGCCCTTGTTGGGCTCGGCTCCTCCTTTGACACCTCAACGAATCTCGGCACACTGGGCTCAAAGGATGTTCCACTAACTAGCTTGCTCCTGACCTCGAATATCGACCCAGAAGTCCATGCCTTGGACTTGATCGGTGCCAAAAATGACCCAGGAACTCGCAACGTTCCCGAAGCCTTCGAAAACTACATCAATCCAGCGTTCACTGGCGACAATTTCAATGGCATTCGGACGATCTATTACAACTTCAAGGATGCCTATGGTGCGGTCGCTGGAGCAACTCAATCCAATGCGATCACCGAAAAACAACGAGCAAGAATCCGTGAAGCTTTCTCACTCTGGGCTGAACAAGTCGGCGTTCAGTTTGTAGAAACTCCCGACAGTGGCTTTACGATGGCCCTAGGTGCCCTGGCAGCCTTGCCCTCCGGTGGACTTACCGTCGAAAATGCAGCAAGCGGTGGTTGGGGCGTTCGAATCGATCCAGCTTACCAAAACAGCCTTGCGGTCTTCTCTGCCGACAATACATGGAACGACAACTATGGCGAAAATTTCACTCGAGCAGCAGTCGCTAGCATCGGCCTGATGCTCGGACTTGCTCGCGCAGGGGACGCCGACCCGTCGACGATGATGAACTTTGACACAGGGTTCATCAATTTCCCAACCTCGGCCAATCGCAACTTTGAACCGGTCTTCCCAGGTAACCTCGATGTCCTGAGGGCCAACTACCTCCACCGATCCGAAAGCAGCGATATCGATCTGTATCGCTTCGATATCGACTTTGGTCCCAACGGCCAAACTCGCCAAGGTGCGCTAGTCGTCGAGACACTTGCAGAACGACTCGCCAGCAGCAGTCCACTCGATACCCGCTTGGCTCTCTACAAACAAACCCAAGCCACTGCCATTTCCAACTTAGGTGCTGGCGGTGGAATCGAAGTCAAGTTCACAGCTATCCAACCCGGAAAACTCGGCAACAACCTCTTGGTCTTCGTCACCCGATCGAACCGTGGTGTCGGAGCCCAACCGATCGTCAACACCTTCCCGAATGCGATCTCGATCGATCTGAATTCGACCGTCGGTAGCGAATCGACCCTCGATGAATTCATTCGAGCCTTGGACAACGATCCTGCGGCCCGATCACTAGTGAAAGTTGATCTTCTCAAGGGTGATCGAAACACCAAAGTCGGCAACCGCGAACTGACCTACTCGCCGATCGTCCTTACCGGTGGCAACGTCAATTTGATCGCCCAAAACGACGATTACTTTGGCAAAGATTCTTTGATCCGAATGAATCTCGATTCGGGTGTCTACTACATCGGCATGTCCTCCTCGGGCAATGACAAGTACGATGCATCCGTACCGGGCACCGGTAACGGTGGACGCACCCAAGGTCGCTACGACCTGCGGGTTACCTTCCGCGCTCAGACCGATGGCTCGGATTCCATCCAAGACGTCGACAATGGTTCTGGCGACTTGAACGTGACGTTCGATGGTGATGGTGATGGCGTACAAGGTGGTGTGTACAACTACTGGTTTGAGACCAGACCACTTGATCGAGTCATGCGCTTCAACTCGGGCGGCACCGCATCGCTCGACACACGCATCGTTACTGTCACCGGTGGAAATGGTGTTGTTCGAAGATTTGAATTCAGCCTCGATCCGATCGTGGGTGTTGGCAACACTGCGGTGATCTTCAACTCCAACAGCACCGCTGGAGATCTCGCCACGGCCCTTGCCAACGCGATCAACTCCCGAAGCGAATTGGGTGTCACGGCTGTTGCCAACGGAGCACGCGTGAACCTCCGAGGCGAGCGACTCGTCCAACTCTCGAACGGTCTGACTGCCATCGACCTATCAGGCAAGACGATCTTCGTCGATAAGTCCGCCGGCCCGAATGCCGATGGTTCACTCTCGAAACCTTTCAACAACATCTCGGGTGCTGGTGTTGCAAACGCGTTTGCAGCAAGCGTTCCAGGGGACATCATCCGCATCGTCGGCAATGGTGGTGCTGACGGCAAGCTCGAAACCGTCGAAGACAACTTCGCCTACGAAGTCGGATTTGGAGTCCTCGCAGGTTCGGTCCTCTCCGATGGGTCGACCATGGACGTGCCCAAGGGCGTTAGCGTCATGGTTGATGCCGGTGCCGTCTTCAAGATGCGACGCAGCCGAATCGGTGTTGGTAGTTCAACGCTGGGCGTAGATCGCAGCGGTGGTGCTCTCCAAGTCCTCGGCACACCCAAACTATTGGATCGAAATGGCAATGCCATTAAGACAGCCGATGGCTCTGAAATCACCGGTAGTGTCTTCTTCACCTCGTGGCTCGATCAATCGATCGGACTCGATAACTACGCGCCCAATACCGTCCCAGCACCTGGCGACTGGGGTGGATTGGTCTTCAAACGGGATTTGGATCGATCCGCAGGTCGCTTCGATCTTGAAGACGAAGGTGTCTTCCGACAGTACGTCAACTACGCCGACATGCGATACGGTGGATCGGCATCGGTCGTGATCGATTCGGTTCAACAAACGGTCAACACCATTCAGATCGCTGACATGCGTCCGACGGTGACCTTCAACCGGATCACCAACTCCGCTGATTCGGCCATGAGCGCCACGCCTGATAGCTTCGAAGAAACCCTCTTTAGCGATGTTCGCTTCCAACGAAAAGGTTCCTTCACACCCGATTACGATCGCGTCGGTCCAGAAATCCACGATAACACCTTGATCAACAACTCGATCAATGGTTTGTTCATCAAGGTTTCCACACCAGCAGGTGGCGAGCTCAAACAACTGACCGTTCCGGGACGATTCAACGATACCGATATCGTCCACGTGATCTCTGAGAACATCGTTGTCTCTGGCAACCCAGGCGGCGGGCTACTCGATAGCACCATCGCTCCTTCGAACCTGATCTCGCTAGCACCTTCGCTCGGTGGTAGCCTGACCCCAGGAGACTACCAATACAAACTGACCTTTGTCGATAAGAACGGTTATGAAACTCCTCCCTCGGAAGCCACTCCTCGATTGACCCTCGCGGGCGGTCAAACCGCAGTGCGTTTCATCGGTCTACCCGGTGTTACCGATCAATACGTCTCTCGAAGACTCTACCGAGCCGACTCTGTCGGTGGTTCCTATAGGCTCGTTGCTGAACTCGATGGCACAACGACAACCTACACGGATCGAGGCGGGGCGTTGACAGATCCAAGCGACGCACAAGCGACCTTGCTACTCGATCGACCCGTTGTCAGTTCCGTAGGAGTCAACGTGACTGCAGGCGGAACTCTGCCTATCGGATCGTTCAATTACCGAGTTGTGATGGTCGATGCGATGGGTCGTGAAAGCCTCGCATCCAACGCAACTGCTTCTGCAACAACCACACCAGCCGTCGGTGCGATTCCTGCGAATCGTTCGATCCGGCTAACATCGCTTCCGAGCGTGCAAGCCGGTTATTCCGGGCGTCGGGTTTATCGAAGCGCAGTCGGCGGCGCTGGGCCCTACACGCTCATCGCGGATCTTCGAGATCCAGCCATCACGTCGATCGTCGATAGCGGTTCGTCCCTACCAGGCACACTCAGTGTCGAAACCTCAGGAAACGTAAGACCACGACTTGACGCTTCGCTGGTCATGGATCCGGGGTTGATCGCTAAGCTCGAAGGTGCACGTATCGAACTTGGACACAGCACCCAGCTTTTGGCCGAAGGTGTCGACGGTGGAAGAGTCGTGCTTACCAGCAAGCAAGACGATCGTTTTGGTGCTGGCGGAACATTCGATACAAACAACAACGGAGCCAACAATGCTCTGGATGCTCGCCCTCAAGATTGGAGCGGTATCTACGCTTCGCCAGGGTCTAACTTGAGTTTGGATCACGCTGTGGTCGCCTACGCAGGCGGTATCTCACGATTGGAAGGTACGTTCAAAGCGTTTAGCCCCATCGAGTTACAACAATCCGATGCACGAATCGTTAGCTCCGTGTTCGAGAACAATGGCAACGGCATGGGAGGCCAAGGTCCAATCGACCGATTGGGCCGTCCAGCCAACGAAAACTATCCGTTCGGCAATAACGCTAGCCGAGGCTCGACTGTTTTTGTTCGCGGAACTCAACCTATCTTCTTGGATAACGTTTTCCAAAACAACGCTGGCACTGCCATCACCATCGACGCAAACTCGATGGACGCTGAGCTCCGAGGAGATCTTGGACGCCAAACCGGCAATGTCGATCGCAACAAGACGCTCGACTGGAACCGTGGGCCTCTGCTCCGAGGGAACAGACTCTTTAACAACGGAATCAACGGCTTGGAAATCCGAGCCGATGCCTCGACCAACGATCGCACCGAAAATAATCTTGCCGTTCGCGACCTTCAGCGCAACGTTCTAACCACCGAGAGCGTCTGGGACGATACCGATATCGTTCACGTGCTGTTTGATTCGGTCACTGTCAGCAACCTTCAGCATGTCGGTGGTTTGCGACTCCAAAGCGCCGTCAATGAATCGCTGGTCGTTAAGATGGAGGGCCAAGGCTCGAACTTTGATCAAGAACGTGGTACAGGTCTCACGGCAACCGGTCGATTCTCAAGCATCAGCGATCGTGTCGGAGGCACAGTACAAGTCCTTGGGATGCCAGGGTTCCCTGTGGTCCTAACGAGCCTCAGAGACGATAGTGTCGGTGCTGGTACGCAGCCTGATGGACGTCCTCAAACC
>JBJSXX010000206.1:0-4293 GCA_046086605.1 Pirellula sp.
CAACCCGATTGGCTCGGACTTGTAGATCTCCATTCTAACACCTCCGGTTTGGTGGTGGTAGGATTGCTTGGGATGCTTGTAGATAACCAAGCCATTTAACGGCCATTTGACGCATCCGGAACGGGGTTTGGGTAATGTGTCATCCAACCCCGTTTGGTGTTGCCGTTGGCGATGCTAGGGCCCACATCCAACGTGGTTCGGATCAGACAAACCGGCCAACTCCAAACAACGTTTGCGGATGTCATTTGGTAAGGTCGGCCACGCCGCAATCAACCGGACCAAATCTCCCTCAATGTTACCACCGGCGTTACCACCACCAACCGATTGGCCTTGGTTTCCCGAGGATTTGTTGGTATGTTCGAGTCCTTGCGGGGGCATTTGAAGAGCTCATTAACCCTGGTTTTCCAGGGTTTTTTTATGTTTCGACACGACTTGAGAAGGACAAATCATCGTGAAATCACGAAGCAAGCTTGGAATCATCGCTTTGGTTGCTCAGTCTTTCCTGGTCGGTTGCCAGAAAGCACCTACCTTTTCCGATACCGAATCTTCCAACCTCAAACCCCTTGCGGTCATGTACGGAAGATTCATCGGAGCTAACAAAGGGCGAGGGCCGAAGGATGAAAAAGAACTCAAAGAGTTCATCAAAGCCCGCCCGCAAGAAGAACTCAGCAACCTTGGAATCAGCGACATCGATAGCTTGTTTGTTTCTTCTCGCGACAAGAAACCTTACAAACTCAAATTTGAAACCAAGCCCTCGGTGCCCGGCCAATCAAGCAATATTTTCGCTTGGGAACAAGACGGGATCGGAGGAAAACGGTACGTCGCGGGCACCCTTGGCGAAATCCTCGAAGTCGATCAAGCCAAGTTTCAACAACTGGTAACTAACCCCTAGGGTCGCACCTCGTTAGTAATCATCGGGTATCGTGCTACCGTCTTCACGGTGTCCGAGCCGATTAAAAATGGTCGCGTCGACACTGTAACCAAGGAATCGAACCGAGCCATCGGCCAATAGAATATTCATCCCGCTCGGATGGGTGCTACCGAAACGGTAGCCTTCCCATCCACCTTGATTGTTGTACTTCAGATCCGGATTTGGAGTGAACCCCGTATATCGAATTACATCCGGATCCCATCCATCGGCCCAGCCAGCATCGTCGTGCCAATCTCCGGTCTTGTAACGAATCGGACTTAGTTGCTTTTCTCCGATGACCATTGTGTTGCTTGTGCCATCGATGATGTTCGCCATCTTGGACTTGTTACCGCGCCAAATCCCGTTTTGATCAGGGCCCCCTCGAACAATCACACCGTAGTAGCGGGCTTTCTCCCATGCCATTCCCCATGTATCGCCATGCCAGAATTGATCCCAGCTATTGGGGCTATCGGCGGGGGTCGCTGCAGCGTAATCCATCAAGTAACGACCGCCTTGCGATAGATTTGCCTGTGCACCTCTGCGAGAGGGGCAAAAGAAGACCGTCGGACCGCCTCGATATCGAAGAATGTCGACGTCGTTGTTGGTGTTCTGAGCCGCCAATGGTCCTTGTTCCATGTACGGCAAAATCTGGGTCGCCCAACTTCCTACCGCTCCCCACGGGTTATAGCCCCCCGGTGGAAAGTGTTTGAAAATGTCATGGTGATTTTGGATCGCTAATCCCTGCTGCTTGAGGTTGTTCGAGCACTGCATCCGACGCGCCGCCTCCCGGGCCGCTTGAACTGCAGGAAGCAATAAACCGACCAACACGCCAATAATCGCGATCACTACCAAGAGCTCCACCAGCGTGAAACCTGTCCGGTTCTTGCCAGCTCGAGAAAGGTTGGTGGACATTACAAGTCACCTCATTGATTTACAGAATAGATGGAGCGGAAAAGTGATCTTTCCCTGGTTTTGCTGAAAGATCTGTCTAAACAATAGCCTGAATTCCTCCCGAAGACCAGTCTAAGGGGGCAATTTATGGAGCTTAGGCCTGACATGGAGGTTTTTTAACCCCTTTCGGCGCAGTCTAGCTCCAGTCGATCCCACACTCTCTCCCCATCTCGCAAAGTAGCAGGTACTGATCATCGCAAAACCGATCGGTCATTCCGGCCAAATAAGCCCCCACGGCTCGCTCGACTCCCCAACGCTCGGCCCAGCCCCTGGCCCGCTCTGGCAACCGATGAGGATGACTAGTAAGCAACCGAAATAACTGCTTGAGCCTCATGGCCGCTTTGTCCCGGACTTGTGCAAGCCGCTCATGGCGGTAGACATGCTCGAAAAGAAACTCCTCGAGCTGCTCTTTTTCCTGCTCGATTCCACGGCTCATCCCCAAAGAAATCCCCGCTTGTGAAACATCCTTTGAACTCATGCTGCCGCACCGTTCTAACTGCAGGCTCGAGTGCTTGAGGAAATCCCCCATCTGAAGATCCAGCAACGTATGGACTAGCAACGAACGCCGCAACTTAGGATCGGTTCGATCGAGCGCCACAAGCCGCTTAGCCCGCTTGACCAATTCGAGCTCGTCGAGCTGCTCCCACTCGAGCAACCCTAATTTCAAGGCATCATCGACGTCATGGGAGTCATAAGCGATGCTGTCAGCGGCATCAACGACCTGGATCTCGAGCATCTGGGTTTGATCGGTCCCTTTATCACTTCGAAACTGTTGACCAGCGAGCACCTCATGCGTCAGATTCAAACCCGGAGCATCGGTGTATCTTTGTTCGATCTTGGTGACCAAATCCAGCGCAAACTGGTTGTGCGAAAATCCGCCATGATCTTTCAAGCATTCGGCAAGGGCATCCTCTCCGCAATGACCAAAGGGAGGGTGTCCGATATCATGAAGCAGGGCCATGGCTTCAATGAGATCTTCGTTGAGCCTTAATGTTCGCCCAATCGTTCTTGCCAAAGACGAGACTTCGTGCGTATGCGTCAGCCGAGTGCGATGGTACTCACCCATATCCCCGGTGAAGACCTGCATCTTGCCCGATAAACGCCGAAAAGCCGACGAGTGGACAATGCGATCGCGATCGCGCTGGAAGGGGCCTCGATAAGGGTGCTCTGGTTCAGGGGATGTACGTCCAAGCGAATCGATCGAGTGCATCGCATAGCTTGCCAGCAATGCATTCTCGCGATCTTTCCAACTGCCTTTGAATTCGTTCGGGTCGGTCGAATGCATCGCTTTACAAGACCGTTAAGTTGTCGCGGTGGATGACTTCTTGGTAAGGACACTGCCCGAGGATCTGTTCGATCCGATCGGAATGGCAACCACGTATCATTTTGACTTGCATCGCATTGTAGTTGCTCAGCCCCCGAGCAATCTCGTTGCCACTAGAGTCGAGCACCGAAATAATGTCCCCTTTGCCAAACTCACCTGAGACTTCACGAACACCGATGGCCAGCAAGCTCGATCCCCCACGCTTGATCGCAGCGCTTGCTCCATCGTCCACACCGATACTTCCAGCCGTTTGGGTCGAAAAACCTATCCAACGCTTGCGAGAAACCATCGACTTGGGCTGCCGTAAACACAGATTGCCGAGTTGCTCGCCTCTGGCAAGCCGCACCAAGACATCGGGCTCACGGCCCCAAGCGATCAGCGCGGCTTGGCCGCTGTTGGTCAGGAACTTGGCCGTCGTAAGCTTGCTGGCCATCCCCCCTTTGCTGATCCCCGTTTTGCGATCCCGCACGAGCTCTTCGACGCTCTCGTCGATCTTGGCAACCGTCGAGAGGACCATCGCTCCAGGCGACTGCGGATCGCGATCGTAGAGTCCATGCACGTCGCTGAGGATCACCAAGGCGCTATCGTGCATGAGGCCTGCGACCATCCCAGCGAGTCGATCGTTGTCTCCAAACGTCGTCTTGAGCTCATCAACCGCTACTGTATCGTTCTCATTGATAACCGGGATGGCCCCGAGCTCCAAAAGCCTCGATAGTGTGTTGCGAACATTCAAGTAGGCGACCCGATCATCGAGTTCAGCGGCCGTCAGCAGAATCTGAGCCGCATGTTTCGAGTGGGCCGCAAATGTCTTCTCGTACACTTGGATCAAATGGGCTTGGCCGATGGCTGCCACGGCTTGGAGGGTCGCAAGATCGCTCGGTCGAGACCGCAGCCCGAGCTTGCCCATGCCGCTTGCAACCGCCCCGCTTGAAACCAGCAGCACCTGTCGTCCGGTAGCGCTCAGGGCCACGAGCTGTTTGGCAAGGTTGGCGACTTGATCCAAATCGAGCCGGCCATCGTTATCCGTAAGCGAACGCGAACCGACTTTGACGACCCAAGTCGTAGCATCGACAAGCGTTTTTCGATCCTGCGATGAACTCTGGCCGTC
>JBJSXX010000207.1:0-18703 GCA_046086605.1 Pirellula sp.
GACCACCAGGTTGATAGGCTGGATGTGTAAGCACCGTAAGGTGTTCAGCTTACCAGTACTAACGGACGAACGCTTGACCATCGGTATCTTGCTCTCAAACAAGACACCTTCGGTCTCATATTCACGAGTCGCCCAGCGTGGCGATGCCATTACCAATCCAACATAGGGCCAAGTATCCTTACCGGTACTTGGTTCTCTCCCGGTGACTATATCAGAAAGGATCACCTGTTCCCATCCCGAACACAGTAGTTAAGCTTTCTGAGCCGATGATAGTGCCCACCAGTGCGAAAGTAGGTATTGCCGGATTTTTAAAACCCCTCTAGGGTCTCCCTAGTGGGGTTTTTTTATTTCAAAGGGGACTCATGGCACATGGCGAGGTTACTTCAACAAACCCTTGTTTTTAATCACTTCGAACCATTGGCCTGCCTCTTTCTCAAAACCCTCCGCTCTGAGCAAATCCAATCCCAGTTTGAGTTGGTCGATAGCCGCTTGGAGCCTGTCCTGAGTTGGTTCGCTTAGTTTCATCAATTCTTGGGCCGACTCCACGGCTTGCTCAAAGTGAATCAAAACATCTGCTAACTGCTCGCTCTTCAAGAGCAACTCCAAGAGGTGCATGTGCAACTCGATTTTATGCGACAGGATCGATGCCATTGAGGCTCTCTGGCCGTCGGCAAGACGCTGAGTGCTTTTGCAAGTTCAATCCAATCTTGAACAACTTCGATGGCTCGATGCTCCTGGCCAACACGCGCGAGTAACAGTTGTAGTTTCGTGGTTGTTTTTGCATAGAGCTCCAACGTTGTCGCGTTTTGCAAATTCTAACTGATGGAGAGGTGCTCTTTCTTCAAATGAAAGTCCATAGAAGCCAATCGTCGCGTCACGTGAGCAAGCCGGGAAACCGAGTCTGGACTCGGTGACGAATCTTGCTTCAAGTCCTTCAAGATAGCTTCAAATACCTTATTCGACTGGTTGGACAAAGTGTTATTGAGTTTGCCCAATTCCGGAGATTGAAAGATTTCTTGATTGGTTACGATCAAGTTTTGAAAATTCAAAAGCCCCTCGAAGGCCATCGATTCGCGTCGCTCTGCGATCTGGCGATTATCCACAGCCTCAACGCGTCGGCTTTCGGCAATCTCATTGGCCTTTTGTGTTTCTTTCAAAAGCCTCGAAGAATCGTCCAAAGCCATTTGGAGTCGAATAGCTTGCTCAACAACGAGTTGTTTTTGTTGAGATTGGAAAACCATAAAAGATGCGCCACCAACGAGGGTGATGGCAAGCCCCGTCGCATCGCAAGTTGCAGGAGATTTTAGTCCAAGACCCAAGGGTATGTAAATTTAATAATTTTGAAGCCAGGATAGAAACCGGGAACCGATTTTTGAGGTTTTCGCGTTAACCCTAATAGGAGAATAAATCGGCTGCTTGGAAATCGATCGAGCTGGTCGGTTTAAGCTGCTTTTTTGCGCTGCGGCTGGGAGGTGGATCTCTGGTTGGTTTCGGAGTCGACGGGAGTCATCTCAAGTCGGTTCCGACGTCGGAGCTCTAAGCGGGGTTGCAGGTCGGTCAGGATGTGCTGGGCAACCGTTTGGGTTGCTCCGGTCTTGGCCGTACGGCTTGCTAATTCCCGCAGTCGCTGGCGCTGAAGGTGGCGATACTGAGGATCACCCAAGAGCCTGACCATCTCTTGGGTTATCTCCTCGATCGATCGTCGAGCCGAACGCGAGTGGATCGATCCATGCGAGAGAAACTCAGGCATCAAGGGGGCCTGGGCGATCAGATTGGGGAGCGACATGTATTGGCATTTGACCAGCAGCTTGCCAATCGCGTAAGTCAAGTTGCTCACGTGGTACATCACCGCCGCCGGTTTACCTCGGGCCATGACCTCCAGCGACACCGAACCGCTCTTCATCAGTGTGCAATCGCAGAGTTCTAAAATCTCACTGGTCTTGCCCGAAAAAATATGGATAGGTAGACGCTGATCGGAGGCACTGAGTTGGCTTTGACACCAAAGAGCATGGGAGTCTTTGAGCGTTGCGGTCAAGAACTCGACTTCGGGGAATTCATGGGCGAGTTGTCGGATGATTTGAAGCTGCATTGGCCATATGCGATGAACCTCATGTTCTCGCGAACCAGGTAGTACAGCGACTTGGAGTCGTCCCGAGTCCCGCCAGCGCGCGATGAACTTCGAATCCATCGAGGCACTTGCAATCGCATCGAAGAACGGATGACCGACGTACGTCGTATTGATCTCTCGGGCATCGAACCACTCCTTCTCGAATGGCAAGTTGCAAAACACCCGATCGACGTAACGCTTCATTTTTTTAACACGCCATCCACCCCAAGCCCACAACTGTGGAGGCAAGTAATAGAACACAGGTAAGCCATACTTTTTGGCTCGTTTGGCAATGTGCCAATTGAAACCTGGAAAGTCAACTAACACGACTCCGTCAACTTCACCCCGCCTGAAACAGCCTTCGGCAATGTCGGCAATGCGAAAGAACTCACGAAGCTTCGGGATGACTTCTGAGATACCGACAACGGCCATGCTCGTTAGATCAAAGTCCAGATCCAATCCCGCTTGGATCATCTTCGAGCCGCCAAAGCCTCTCACGCGTGTCGAGGGATCCATCGCGCGCATGCACTGAATCAGACTCGCTGCATGCAAGTCGCCGCTAGGTTCTCCCACTGAAAAGAAGATCCGTTGTCCCATGGTCTCGTCGATCGTATTGGCGAAATTCTCTGTCATGATTTCGATGGCATGATTTCGATGGTCGAGCCAACCGAAACTCCCTGGGTTTTTCGGCCAAAACGGACTTGCATTCAAACGATAAAACAAGGATATACGGGAAACTGCGTAGTTAGGGCAAGACGAAGGTCCGAATGTATCGCTTAGCGATGACTCTCCGAAGGACTTGAATTTTGCTAGCAAAAACTCGATGATACTTTGGTCGTTTGTTTTGCTCGATTCGATCTTTTAAGCCTAGCGATTGCTAGCAAAACTTATTGCTGATGAACCAGTCCGACCTTGCTAACCCAAAGAACTCCGAGCACATTATCCGATCGGCCCATTACGACGATCTGGATGCAATCCAAGCGTTGCTCGAACCATTTGTCCAGCAGCGCAAGCTTTTGCGGAGACTCGAATCAGAACTGATTTTGCTTATGGCCAATGGATTTGTGGCCGAGCTAACCCAGGAAGGCAAACCGAAGATCGTCGGTTTTGCTGCCGTTGAGATCTACTCACGTAAACTCAGTGAGATCCAATGCTTGGCCGTCGCCGATGGATATCAAGGACGAGGAATCGGTAGCGATCTGGTTCGGGCTTGCGTCGAGCGAGCTCGTAAGAAAGGAATTCTCGAAGTCATGGCCATTAGTGCTTCAGACGAATTTCTGCGCAAGCTTGGCTTTGACTATTCGCTTCCTGAGCAAAAGCGAGCTCTGTTCTTTCAGCTTCATTCTCGAGACGATTTGTTCCGAGACACCATTCCAGACGAGACAGACTAGAGTTGGTCAAGGGCTGGCGATGAGTCCGTGACGGATCGCGTACTTGACGAGTTCCGAGGTGCTATGAAGTTTGAGCTGAGTCATGATTCTGGCTTTATGATTCTCGGCGGTTCTAGCCGAGATGCCTAACGTGGCTGCAACTTCTTTGGCTGATTTCCCCTCGGCAAACAACTGCAAGACTTCGCGTTGTCGGGTAGTGAGCATTTTGTGTTCTTCGAGTTCACTGAGTTGCTCTTCGGCGTTCTGAAGTCCGTCAGCGATTTCCGGTGAGATGAACTTTTCGCCAGACAAGACCGATTGCATGGCTCGCAGCAGTTCTTCGCTTGCTGCATGTTTCAGGACATACCCCACAGCCCCCTGACGGATCGCCTTGGCCGCATAGGTGATATCCTTGTGCATCGTCAAAAAAATGAACTTAGCTTTGCAGTTTTGCTTTTGAAGCATTTCCATAGCATCCAGACCGTTGAGCGATGGCATGGAAATATCAGCCACCACCACGTCGGGCTCCAACGTGGTGGCCTTGTCTACCAAAGACCTGCCATTCTCCGCAATTCCGACCAAATCGTATTGAGGTTCCAAAATGGTTCTCAAGCCATCAGCAACAATACGGTGATCGTCAGCGATCAATACTTTGACACGATTCATAAGGCAACTCAGCGATTGGATAAAGGGTCTGTGGATTCAGGAATCGGGACAACAACCGCAATGGCCACCCCCTGCGATGGAGCGGTGTCGATTTTGATGGTGCCACCGACGAGTCGAATGCGTTCGGTCATGCTTGCCAGCCCCAGTCCCCGATTGGGCTGGGTCAGTGAAAGATCAAATCCTTGGCCGTCGTCCTTGATATCCAAGTAGACGAATTCAGGATCGGATTTGAGCTCCACCGTGATCTTCGAGCTTGCCGAGTGCCGCACCGCATTCCAGAGCGACTCCTGAGCCACTCGATACAGGCACAGTGCGATCGATTTCGGAATTTCCGGAAATCCCTTCGTGTATTGGCATTCAATCGGGATTCCCCATCGCTGGCTAAGCTCGCTGCACTCAGACTTCAGCGCGTCGGGCAAACCGAAATCATCAAGTACCGATGGGTGCATGTGCCGACTCATGCGATGGAGATCGTCGCAAATGCTTTTTAGTGACTTTTTTAGTTTCCCAAGTGAAGCCTTAATCTCTGTCGATTCAGACAATTTGTTTTCAAGCGTACCGGTTTCAATGGAGGCTGCAGCTAGTCGCTGGGAGACATCGTCATGGAGTTCCCTGGCTAAGTACCTGCGTTCGTCCTCGCCTGCCGAAAGGATTCGACCTGCTAATGACATCGCTTCTTTCTCGGCAGCGATCCGTTTCTTGCGATTGATCAGTAGACTGACGATAATCGCACTCTGCGCAAGCAAAGCTGCTAATCCCAAAGCGATGTAACGACCATACTGGCTCCATAGATTCGGCTTGCGATTGATGATCTTGGAACCTTCCGGAAGCCTTGAGTCAGGAATCCCAAATTCATCCAAGATATCCCCGTCGAACGCTAGGCTATAGGTTCGATCGAGCACCTCTGGAATCTGATCCGCTGTCTCACCATTGAGGATCCTAGCTGCAAGTCCACCAGCAATTTGACCTTGCTCGGTCGGCGAAATAAGCGCTCCACCGACGATGCCATGACCAAGCACCGTTTCGTAACATCCAAAAATAGGGATCGCGGATCGTTTCTTTAACTCCTGTAAGTACTCGGTCGTGCTATACCTATTGTTTTGGTTATCCAATTCGCAGGTAAGCAAAAGTGCTGCTGCATTCCCCCCTGCCTTGGACAACTCCTCGGCGGCCTCAAGAGGACTCATCCCGGATAAATCAACGAGCTCGATATCCGAGAAGCTACCCGATATATTCCTCCAAGCAACATCTTTAAACCACTGGTCCATTTTTGAACTCCCCGAGAGCAACAATAGCTTCGATGTCTTTGGGAGCACTTTCCGAATAACACCTACCGTGGGCTCAAAATTTAAGATGAACCCAACACCTGTGATATTCTCACGCTTCGCCAAAAAGGATCCGAATGACTCGGGGATCGCGCAAAAAACGATCGGACAATTCGCAAAGAATGCGTACCTGTTCGGTAAAAGAAAGGTCATCGCAGGAAAGAAAACCGGAATCACCACATCGGGTGGATACTTGGCGTACTTTCGCTTTAGCAAAGCTGCCCACTGATCAAAGTATTCCGGGTCACTCTGTAGCACCACATCCATGTATTCGACATCGATGTCGATCGGGCCTTGATAGTCCCGCCGAATCGCTTCGATGATCCCCGCATGCCACTGAGTGTTGATCGGTGACATCTGACGATGGGTGTAAAGGATTAACACTCTTTTGCTCGTTGAACGAACAACGGGTGCGTCACCTGCTAGCAACGTGCAACTCATTGCCAGGGCTACGAGGAAACTGAAAAACCAAAGAACCAAAAAACGTTGCATGAAACACTAACCGAGCAGACAAACCCAAAACACTCTTATCCATTCCAGAGTTCCCTATTCTAAGGGTTAGGTAATTCTTGCACCTGTATTTTTACCTAGGTCTCCAAACTTCTCAGAACAGTCCCAAACAGGCTTATTGGACGAATAGGAAGCACTAAATCTACTCTTAGGGAAGGTTTTTCGTGCATAATGCTTGCATCTGCAGGAAAAAACATGAAGATAAACCTAGTATTTTGAATTCAGGCAAAGGTTTCTCACCTCGTCCAATGCCCTCTCGTCTTCCAAAGTCACTGCGAAATCTAGGAATCGGTCTGTCCGTTTGCACCGACCAGGCAAACAGAGGATCCGGCTTGCTTGCGGGCCAAGGCTGGATCCTGGTGGTCTTGAGCTGTTTGCTCGTCGGTTGCGATTCAAAACCCACGGACAAGCCTTCGGCGGCCAAGCCCCAACCGATCGAAACACCAAAAACCGAATCCACTACAGACGAGGATTTCAAAGAATCGCTCGGCAAGGCTTCGAAACTATTGGCCGAGAAAAAGATCCAAGAGGCTTGGGAGGCCGTGAAGAAGCTTTCTTTGGTTCGTCCCCAAGATCCCCAACTACTGTATCTAAGCGCCCTGATCCTGGCCGCCAAGGACGACCTGCCCGGAGCGATCCAAACCATCCGCAGGATTCCCTCCGATGCCAAAGAAGCTCTCCCGGCAGCCGGCCAAGCCGCCGAGTGGACAATGGCCTTAGGCAATCTACCCGAAGCAGAGATGCAGTTGCTTAAACTCGTCAAGCAATATCCAACAGCCATCCCCGCCATCCGATTGCTTGCCAAGATCTATAACGCGCAAGGCCGCCGATTTGAGGCAAACCGATACCTTGATCGTCTCATCCGCTTGGGTGATTTCACCAAAATCGAATTGCTCGCGACAGTCGATCCTCGCGATTACTTCGATGATGAAACCACAAGGATGCCCTTTGCTCAAGCAAACCCCGACCACCCCTACGTGGCATTTGCGAAAATTCGCAAGAAATTGATGCGCAATGGTTACGCGTCAAACCTCGAAGAGCTCAAGCAAATTTCCAGCCAAAACCCCAATCTAATCGAACCCTGGGTTTGGACGGCAACGTGCCTTCTGGAAACCGATCGACTGAGTGAATTACAAAACTGGCTTGGCAATCGCCCCAGCGGGGCCGACAAACACCCTGAATACTGGTATGCAACCGGCGGCCTAATGCTCCGAACCAACCGGTACGAATCCGCTGCTCGGTGTTTCGTGCAGGCGATCCAACTCGATCGACGGCATGTGGCTGCCTATCAAGGCCTGGCCGATGCACTCATCGAAATGAAACTTGTCGACGCGGCTCAAAGAGTGCGGCAATTCGGCAATGACTTAGTGGCAATCAACGACTACGCCCAACAGATTTCCTACGAATACGGAGAATCAAAACTCTTTGATAAAATCGGTCAGACCTATTTGAAACTCGGCGATGAGGTCGGAGCCTTCGGTTGGGAAGCCCTCGCAGCAACCTTGGGCCATCGCCCTATGACCGATGCGCTCAAGGAGAAACAAATTGCGTTGCGTAAAGGCCCGCCTGCAGCGCCCAAAGTTCTCGAAGGGATTCCCTGGGAATCTTGGTCCTTGCCCGCAGAACTTGCTACCGACTTGCCACGCGAGAGTATCACCAGCCGCGAGTCTGACTCGGAAGGTTCTTCAATTGCAAAGGGCAGCGGTGGAATCGCCATGGAAGACGTGGCCAAGGAGTTGGGAATCACCAGCGCCTATGGCAACGGAGCCAAACCGAACCGGAGTTGGTACACTATCGAAGGTGTTGGAGGTGGGGTCAACGCACTGGATTACGACAAAGATGGCTGGCCAGACTTGTATTTTTCAGAGGCAGGCGGCTCGCCATTGGATCCAGTGCCTGTGTATTTGCCCAAGACATTGTTTCGCAACATCGCAGGCAAACGCTTCGAACAAGTGGCACAGTTGGCAAACGTAGGCGATGTCGGTTACGGACAAGGAATTGGCGTATCCGATTTGGATCAAGACGGTTTTCCTGACTTGCTTGTCGCTAACCTTGGAGTGTCGCGCATCTATCGCAATAACGGCGACGGAACCTTTGAGGTTAGTCAAATTCCTCAAGATGACTCCAAATCGCTTTGGAATAGTTCGATCCATGCCGCCGACATAGACGGCGACTCACTCCCCGATGTGATTTCAGCCTCCTATTTGTATGGAGACGAAGCAATTTCGAGACGATGCGAATCGAACAACTCGACCCGTATTTCTTGCAACCCGAAAATGTTTCCGCCTGGAAAAAATCGGATCCTCTTCAGCCGTGGCGATGGAACTTGGCAAATCGCACCCACGGAACTATTGGACTCTATTCGAACTGGCTACACGCTCGGAACACTCGTAACCAATATCGATCAGCGTCACGGGAACGATGTGTTCTTTGCCAACGATGTTTCGCCAAACAATCTACTGCTCAGCGAGCCCAAACCCTCCAATCAAGAGGGCTCAGCCCGATGGAATTTGGTCGAATGCGCTGCGGCCGCCGGAGTGGCTGTCGACAGCATTGGGCGAGCGCAAGCCTGCATGGGTATCTCTTGCGGAGACCAGAACCGAGACGGGCTTCTAGATATCATCGTCACCAATTTTTACAACGAAGTCAGCACGCTGTACCTGCAAACCCTACCTGGGGTTTTTGTCGATGGAACCCGCCGCAGTAAACTTGGGATCGCAACCCTCGATCAACTAAGCTTCGGAAGCCAATTTTGCGATTTAGATAACGATGGTTGGCTCGATTTTATCGCCGTAAATGGCCACATCGACGATCTTCGAACCGAGAATGTCCCGTTTCAAATGCCGACGCAAATCCTCAAAAATGACAAGGGCGAATTCCGTTGGCTAAGAAACCCATATCCAGGTAAATACTTCGAAGGCAAATGGATCGGTCGAGGGCTGCAGCTGCTCGATTACAATATCGATGGCAAACCCGATTTGGTCGCTACCCATATGGATCGCCCAGCAGCTCTCCTAGAGAACCGTTCTCCAACCGACAATCACTTTGTCCAATGGGAATTGGTTGGGACCACCAGCGAGCGAGACGCGATCGGTGCTGTCCTCCGCATCGAATCCGACGACGAATTTTGGGTCACCTCGATGTGCGATGGCGAAGGTTACTTTGGATCCAATCAGCGACTAATCCACGTGGGGCTCGGAAAGAAGAACCGTTTGACCACAGTCCGTTGCCTTTGGCCTTCCGGTAAAGAAGAGCAAATCGAAGGGATCGATGTCGATCGACGTTACCGCTGGGTTGAGGGCCAAGGAATCCACGAGGTTCCGTTGGAATCGTCCAGCAAATAATATTCAATCGGTGATGGACGGCTTAGTTGGCCAACCGAAAGATCGTGGTCGTTGAACCCTCGATGTCTTGGGATACTTTTTGACCACCGACATTCATAATCAGTCTGTGCTTTTGCCTTTGAACCGCTTTGGTAATGCATCCGAGTTCGATGTCGAAGAAAATCTCCCCTTGGCTACCAACATCCTCAAGAGACAATTCGATTCCCTGAGGTGACTGCACCAACTCCGTTGTGGCTTCGGTGAGAATTTTTGCGAGTTTTCGACCACCTTCCTCAACGGCTCCTTCGTAACGATAAGTCACATTCGCTTTAGTCTGCATTCCGTTATCGTTAGATTTTATCGTTTGCTCCCACTTTGTTCCTATCTTCATCTCACCCTCGGGGATTTGAAGTTGTTGAGACGATGCAAAAAAGGATTCCAAGGAACGTGTAGGAATCGGACCGGTTGCATCCTCGCCTAGTTTTTGGATCGATTCGGGCAGTTTCATCTCCAGCAAATTCCCCTGACGACCAATCTTCATGAGAATCGGAATGCCTAAAACCTGCTTGATCGAAGCTGCAAGCTGTTTTCCGACAGGATCTTTCGGTGCTTCTTTTTCGGAATCGTAGTCCACGTTCACAAACGGTGACTTCATCGAAGTACGGGCACGTTTGATCGTTGTTTCCACAGCAAAGCTCTTGTCGTCAGAATCCGATACCTTCCACTCGGTATCAATCTGATTCTTCATAGGCATTTCCTGAGTGCTTCCATCGGGCAACTTCACCATGGTGACCATCTCATTGATCGACTCGATCGAAAGCACTTGGCCTTTCTTAAGTTTCCATTGCAGCGATTGTGCCTGCGAAACGCCGCAAAAGCATGCTGCGACGAAAAAGATTAATCCAGTTGCAATAGTCTTCATGGCTTTATCCGTGACCAAAAATCCCGATACGACAAGGCCAAGAGACGTCCTTGCCCTCCCTGTCGTATTGGAACTCAGATGCAAGCCAAGAGCAACCCGGGGTGATCGTTCCCCCCGAGAGAATGGGAGCTTAAAGTGTCGGAGGATCGACAAACTCAGGCACCACCAATTGGGTGATCACGCCTGCTTCATAGCCTCGCTTGAGCAATTGGCGAACAGCCTCGCGACCGCGTTCTGTAAAGTCAAGCGTCCAGTCGTTGACATACATACCCACGAACGTATCGGCCTTGTCTCGCTCGAGCCCCCGCCCCCAGCCTAATGCATAGTCGAGGGCATGGTTGCGGTGTTCGAGTCCATGCTTGATGCTCAGATAAAGATATCGATTCACATCCCGAATCACCTCTGGTCCAAGATCCTTTCGGATACCGTTGGCTCCTAAGGGGAGTGGCAATCCGGTTTGCTCCATCCACCATTTGCCCAGATCGACCACCAGGTGAAGACTTTGCGTTTCGTAGGTCAACTGACCTTCGTGGATCACCAACCCCGCATCGATCGACTTACCTTGATAACTTCCTTGTTCAACGATATCGAGAATTTCGTCAAAAGGGACGACGACATGCTCGAAATCCTTAAGCCACATTCGACATGAAAGGTAAGCGGTCGTAAGTGTCCCCGGAACAGCGATCGTCTTGCCCCGGAGGTCATCCCTGGTGGCAGGGTTACGAGTAACGATCATCGGCCCATAGTTATCCCCCATGCTTGCTCCGCAGGAGCACAGCATGTAGCGGTCGCTGAGGTAGGCATAAGCATGAAGGCTCAGTGCCGTGAGTTCCAGCTCCCCTTGAAAGGCTCGCCGATTGAGCGTCTCGATGTCGACAAGTTCGTGTTCGAATCGATAGTGCTTGGTATCAAAACAGTCCTTGGCGAGCCCGTAGAACATGAATGCGTCATCGGCATCCGGACTGTGACCGACACGAATGAGTTGCGTGCCAGAATGATCTTTCGTCGTAGTCATTTCAAGTAGATCGGAGGTAGACATCGGAGTTGGTGGCGGATTACAAGCAAGAATCGTAACGGAAATTAGCTCTCTAGGGTAGGAACCGCAAGGAAGCTTTCCGATGTAACTTTACGCCAAAAACCCAAGAATCCTCAAACCAACAGGCAATTGAATCGACGCAGGACTATCCGAACAAACTACACCGCAGGGAAGTTGATTCCATCGAGAGATACCCCAAGTTCCTTCAGACGAGCGATGATCTGGTCGATCGTCAAAGGCTTGCCGATCGCAGCCGCCGCGCGGGCTTCGGTATAGATCGTCAGTGCAACTTCTCTGCTGATTCCCAAGCGTCCGAGCACAGGAAGCACTCGTCGGATCGGATCAATCCCACCGAAGACCGGAGGGCGAACCACTGGGAGTGTGTTGATCGGGGGCGCATGCAGCCTTTCCCAATCGACTCCAAGTTCTTCGAGTCTTGCTCGGACTTGTTGCAGATCCAAAGGGGTACCAGCATTGATCGCGTCCCAAATCTCGGTGCTGATCGTCTCGATCACATCTGCCGTCACACCGGCGTTTTTAAGCCTCGTCAAAATCGATTCGGCGATCGGTTCAGTTACCATCAAAGCCGGCATGATCGGGCGCTCTGGTCGCTCTGGCCGCTCGGGCAATTCTGGCCGCTCGGGCAACTCTGGCCGTTCAGGCAACGCAGGTCGATCGGGCCTTACGGGAATGTTTGGTTGAGGTAGGATCGCATCGACATTGACACCCATGAGTGCCAATCGTTCACGAACTTGGTTGATATCCAAGGGGGTCCCGGCCTTGTGCGCTTCGATCATCTGACTCGATATCTTATCGATCACATCCGAAGATACATTAAAGGCTTTTAGCCGCTCGGAAAGAGCTTCAACGAAACGTTCGAGTCGTTTGAGTTCTTCTTGTTCGATCCTGTCGTCAATGATGCCGACATCGATAGGCACAGAAGGATCGCTCGGTGAAGGATTGTCATCTTGTCTCCATCGGAGTACTCCGCTGATGACATGGTCGCCCAGTTCAGGCCGTCCACCCTTGCGAAGTGTTTCCAGAGTCGATTGTGCATCGTCAAGAGCCATGTTCGGTGGCAGCATGTTCGTGGCGATCGCCTGCTCGATACGTTCGATGCGCCGCTGAGCTTCAACCCGACTTGCCCTTGGTCCAGAAACTAAGCTGGAGTTAAGTGAATCGATTACCACCAATGCATCCAGCGGTGTGACTTTGGCATCGGCATCGACATCGGCCATCCCAATACGACTTGCGGAGCTGGAATCGGTTGGATTTCCCGCATACGTTTGATTGATTCGATTGATTACGACCAGGGCGTCTAGCGGAGTGACACTCCCGCTAGCATCTGCATCCTCGGGAAGGACGAAATTGTGGAAGCAATCGCCAGCCATCACCGAGCGGCTTTCGAGAGACTCGACGAACATCTTGCGCGAGATCGCTTTGCGACACGATTTGGATCGTTTCATGACCGAACCTTTCGGAGGGAAGCAGTTGTCAAAGATACCTAGCCGGTCTGGTGAACAGCAAGCAATGGGATAAACTTCTGCTTCACCACGCCACCATCATAGGCAAAAATCGAACTTTTAGCGCGATTTTGGCAAATCAAAATTCCAACCTTTTTCGAAAATCTCAAATGTCCAACGCGAAAACAGCCATTTCTCCAACCCGCGCCGAAGACTATCCAGAGTGGTACCAGCAGGTCATTAAGGGGGCGGATTTAGCCGAAAACAGCGCAGTTCGCGGTTGCATGGTGATCAAGCCCTGGGGCTATTCGCTCTGGGAAAACATGCAAAAAGGGCTCGATCGGATGTTCAAAGAAACCGGTCACCAAAACGCTTACTTCCCCCTCTTTATCCCGATGAGCTTTCTGGAAAAAGAGGCCCAGCATGTCGAAGGATTTGCCAAAGAATGTGCGGTCGTCACCCACCATCGGCTCGAACCCGACGGGAAAGGTGGCCTCCGGCCCGCAGGCCCCCTTGAAGAGCCTCTGATTGTCCGTCCTACGAGCGAGACGATCATCGGTGCGACCTACGCCAAGTGGGTGCAGTCCTATCGGGATCTGCCGATCCTGATCAATCAATGGGCCAACGTCGTTCGATGGGAAATGCGCACGCGGCTCTTTCTTCGCACTGCCGAATTTCTCTGGCAAGAAGGACACACGGTCCACGCTACGGCCCAGGAGGCGATGGAAGAGACTCGAAAGATGCTCGATGTGTACACCGACTTTGCCGAGAACCACATGGCCATGCCTGTCATACGCGGAGAGAAGACTGCTGGCGAACGATTCCCCGGTGCCGATATGACTCTTTCCATCGAAGCCATGATGCAGGATCGCAAAGCCTTGCAGGCCGGCACGTCGCACTTTCTAGGACAGAACTTTTCGAAAGCTCAGGAGATCAAATTTCAAAGCCAAGCCGGTCAAATCGAATACGCTTGGACAACCTCGTGGGGAGTTTCAACACGCCTCATCGGAGCCTTGATCATGACCCATTCGGACGACGATGGGCTGGTATTGCCACCACGACTTGCGCCCACCCAAGTCGTTCTTATGCCGATCTATCGAGATGATCAGCAAAAAGCAGATGTGATGGCTTACTGCGAATCGCTTCGCAAGCAACTCGCCGCACAGAGTGCCTTTGGCGAACCTTTGCGAATCGAAGTCGATAGCCGCGATATGCGAGGTGGTGAAAAGAAATGGTATCACGTCAAACGAGGAGTCCCCTTGCGTGTCGAAGTCGGCCCCAAAGACATGGCTAACCAAGCAGCCTTTGTGGCAAGAAGAGACACCGGAGAAAGCTTGGGTATGCCTATTGCAACCTTGGTTGCCACCATCGGAGAGCAACTCCAGACGATTCAAAACAACCTCTTTGCAAAAGCCTTGGCCATGCGTCAAGCCAACACCGTTGAAATCCACAACGAAGCAGAGTTTCGAGATTATTTCAAACCCGATGACCAACAAGGACGCTCGGTCGGTGGTGGATTTGCCAAGTGCTGGTTCAGTAGCGAACAAGAAGTCCAACCTCTTTTGGATGAACTCAAAGTCACTATCCGTTGCATTCCACTCGATGCACCCAAAGGCCCTGGCAATTGCTTCTTGACCGGTAAGCAATCCAACACCCAAGCTATTTTCGCCAAGTCCTACTAGAGACCTACCTTCGCTTTGGCGAACCTTCGTTTAACCCGCAGCCAACGGCGAGGAATTGAAATCAGCACCCCGCGACGCTGCGTCTGGACTCCAATCGAAGGAGCCCTTCACACCCTCTTGCCGCATCCCGCCGTCAGCGAAAAAAAGGGACCTCACTTTTTGATATCTGAAAAGACTTCCTCGAACTTCTTAAGCTTCGGTACAATCACCGCGCGGCAGTAACCTTGGTTGTTGTTGAGATTAAAGTAGTTCTGGTGGTAGTCCTCCGCTGGATAAAACACATCCAACGCGGTGATTTCGGTGACGATCTTACCGTCAAAGACTTCCTTATTGAGCTTGTCCTTGTACTCCTGTGCAACTTTCTTTTGTTCTTCATTCTCGTAGAAAATCGCCGAACGGTACTGTGTGCCCTCGTCATACCCCTGACGATTCAAAGTTGTTGGATCATGCGTCTTCCAATGGATTTCTAACAACTTGGCAAACGAAACGACAGACGGATCGAACTCGACTTGAATCACTTCGGCATGACCCGTTGTGCCCGTGCAAACTTGCTTATAAGTCGGATTCTTGACCTTGCCCCCGGTATACCCAGAGACGACCTTTTGCACTCCTTTGACGCGCTGAAACACCGCTTCAGTACACCAAAAACAGCCGCCGCCAAACGTTGCTTTTTCCAATTTCTTCTCCTTGTCCTTTCCTGCAAGTACATCTCCTGCAGGTGTACTCTGAGCCCCCACCATCGGGGACAAAAACACCACCAGCATTAAACAAACTAGAGTTCTTCGGGTAACTTCCATCGGTGTCCTCAATTGATTCATAGCGTAGGTTTCTCTCGGTAATCCCTTGCCTGGTATTGTATTCGATCCGCAAGTACCGGAAACATCTCTCTGGGAATCCCGCTCGATCCCTTTTTGGTTCGTACTAGGCGGATTTGTGGGGTAAACTAAGCAATATGCCAACCCGACTTGCACCTTACAATTGCCATCAAATCTCCACTGGAACCGCATCTCCAGGTTCCCGAAGGAATTTTCTGCGTTCGTTGGGGGGTGGATTTGGAATGCTCGCCTGCGGTGCCCTCGAAAACTCCTTGCGAGCCCAATCTCCTCACTTTGCGCCCCGCGCAAAGTCCGTGATTTTCCTTTTCATGGTCGGTGGTCCCTCCCAGATCGATACCTTCGATTACAAACCTCTCCTAGAAGAACTCGACGGCAAACCTGTTCCAACTTCGTTCCGCGAAACACTCAATGCCACCCGCCATGCGAATGTCTTCCACGGTTGCGATGACCATATCCTCAAGAGCCCCTTTGCTTTTAAGCAATATGGTCAGTCTGGCATGTGGGTCAGCGAACTCATGCCCCACACGGCACAGCATGTCGATGAACTGTGCTTCATCCACTCGATGCAGGCCGATAGCAACAACCACGCGCCTGCGAGCTACCAACTCCATACAGGTGATGTTCGCGCGGGAAAAGCGAGCCTCGGCTCATGGGTCACCTACGGACTAGGTAGCGAGTCGGAAGACCTCCCAGGCTACGTCGTTCTCTTCGACGCTGGCCCTTTGGGTGGCTCGGCCAACTACACCAACGGATTTCTACCCCCTGCCTTTCAGCCGACCCGTTTTCGATCGTCGAACCCTCCATTGCATCACCTCGTTCCCCATCCAGAATTCGCGACCGGACAGACGCAATCCCTCGAGCTGCTCGATCAACTTAATCGAATCCACCGCAACCAATATGCGGACATCCCCACCGAAGTCTCCCAACTCGATGCCCGCATCGCCACCTACGAACTGGCTTATCGCATGCAAGCATCGGCGATGCAAGTCGGCCGGATCGAAGACGAGCCAAAGCATATCCATCAACTTTACGGGATCGATGACCCCGATGCTCGAACTCAGAGCTTCTCTCGCAAATGCTTGCTAGCACGCAGACTCGTCGAACAAGGAGTCCGCTTCGTGCAGCTTTACGACATGCCCGACAAGGATGGATGGGATGCGCATGCGAAATTGATCGAGAACCATAAACCCCGCGCGAAATGGACCGACATCGGTGTTGCAGGACTCCTTGCAGACCTTCGCCAACGTGGACTCTTGGACACAACGCTGGTGATCTGGGCCAGCGAATTTGGTCGCACACCCATGAAACAAGGGGACTTGGGCCGTCAACACAATGCCGCAGGCTTTACCGTTTGGATGGCCGGTGGCGGCATTCGAAAAGGTCTCCGCATCGGATCGACCGACGAGATCGGTTTAATGGCTACCGAGCGGCCTGTCCAATTTCGTGACTTGCACGCCACAATCCTGACGGCCCTGGGGATCGACTTCGAACGACTCTCGTATGAAGTCAGCGGTCGCGATGAAAGAATCACCGGCGTCGCCGGCTCGGCAAAACCCCTGATGGATATCCTCGTATGATCCGATGCGTTGTCTCGATCATCCTGATTTGCTCCGTCGGTGTATTCGCACAAGAAGAACATAGCAAAGTCATCGGATCAGCACTGCAAGACCCCTCCAATCCGATCGCCGAACTATTCGACGGTGAGCGGCTCGATTTATGGTCTTTGCAGCCGATCCAATCTCCAACATTCGAACTGCAGGCCTCCCAAGACTTCGATCACCCCATCGATCTGTTTTTAACCAACGGCTCTCCCAAACAAGATCACAAGATCCCGCCGCAAACTACCAAAGAGCAACTCCTTCAACGCTTAAGCCTCGATCTGATTGGACTGCGAGCTTCCTATGAGGAGGTGACCGGTTTCCAGCACGATCAATCTCCCAACGCGATCGATATGCAAATCGATCGACTCCTTGGCGATCCACGTTTTGGAGAACACTGGGCTAGGTTTTGGCTCGATACAGTGCGCTACAGCGATAGCAACGGCTTCGACTGGGATGAATACCGCAAGGAAGCTTGGCGATACCGCGACTTTGTCGTCCGAGCCTTCAACGAAGACCTCCCTTATGATCGGTTTGTTCTTTGGCAATTGGCCGGCGATGAACTGCTCAATGGTCCCGCACAAACTCCAGATCAGCTCGATCAGTTGCTCGCGACCGGATACCTCCGACTCGGTCCTTTCGACAATGCGGCCAAGTTGTTTAACGAGCAAGATCGAGCTCGCTCCGAGGTTTTGACGGATCTAACCGAGACCACCGGAGCCGCATTTTTGGGGCTGACACTATCCTGCTGCCGATGCCACCATCACAAAACCGATCCCTTGAGCCAGCAAGACCACTATCGCTTCAGAGCCTTTTTCGCAGCCACCGCTTTCGATGACACGACATCGATCTCGCTGGATACCAAACTCACCGGTTTCATCGCCAGCGATGATACGCAACATATCGATACCATATGCGTACTCGAACAAGGAAACCATCAAAAGCCACTTGAAGAGGTAGAACCTGGATTCCCAAGTGTTCTATTTCCAAACCCACCTGAGATCCAGGCTCCAAGCGGAGGCAAGTCCACGGGTCGCCGATTGGCCTTGGCCAAGTGGATCGTCAGCCCGCAAAACCCTTGGACCGCACGTGTGATCGTCAATCGAGTCTGGCAAAACTTGTTCGGACAAGGCTTGGTCGCGACACCGAACGATTTTGGGATCACCGGATCAGCACCACGATCACGAGAGCTTCTCGATCATCTTGCAGTCTATCTGGTCGAGCATGATTGGTCGATCAAGTCTTTGATCCGCTATATCGTTCGTTCGCGCGCCTACAGGTCTGAAATCGGATCCTGGAGGAACCTACGACGGCTCAGTGCCGAGCAGATGCGCGATGTGGTGCTTCAAGTCACCGGACAGTTGCAGCATCGCAACGGCGGGCCTCCAATCTGGCCACCGGTGAGCGAAGACGTTCTGCAAGCCAATCCAGCGGTTTTGGACGATAACGAGACGAAGACCAAGGGATGGTATCCTTCGCCAGCGAACGAATTGACAGTGCGAAGCTTGTACCTGATTCAAAAGCGCACAGTTCGAATCCCATGGATGGAGACTTTTGATCTGCCCGAAAACACCGTCTCCTGCGCAAGACGCGATATCTCAATCGTCTCCTCCCAAGCCTTAGCACTACTGAACGCAGACTGGGTATGGGAGGCGGCCAAGCAATCCGCTGGCAACACAGACATCGAAGGGCTCTTCCGAGCACTCTTGAGCCGCGAGCCAACAACAAACGAGCAGTCGATGTGTCGATCGTATTTAGACAATGGTAGAACACTACAGGAGTTGGCTTTGGTATTGCTCAACTCCAATGAATTAGCGTTTATCCCTTAGTCATTTTCAGGACGCCATCCCGCCCCCACCCAGTTG
>JBJSXX010000208.1:0-17506 GCA_046086605.1 Pirellula sp.
CCCCTTGCCCAGAGCTCTCGCAAACAGATTGTAGCATCGGCCTTGGAGTCAGCCCCAGGCTCAGAATCCTTGCTCCATGCGATGCTACCTAGGTTTGCTGCTATGTGGGTCGATCAATTGCCAAAATCTGGTTTCAACCCAGAGCAAGTTAGCCTTTTGCAAGATCTGTTTTCGATGTTTGATCGGACAAGCAAGAAAGATCCCAATCTGGCAGGTTCGCTCATCCAACCCCTGATCAATCGAAGCCTTGCTAGAGGTTTCGATCCTTCCGAGTTTCGGCTCACCCTGAAAAAATTGTATCATCCTGATGAAAACCTAGCTTGGGATAAACTCCAACCCAAGAATCCACTGGATCAACAGAAACTACTCCTCGGATTACTGGTCGCCCATCCGCAAGCAATCGATACCGCAAAACGTTTGGTCTTCGATCGCAAACAGCCTTCAGCAGTCCGACAGGACTTGCTCCGTTTCGTGGCCGACGAATCTCCCGAAACTGCAAGGCAGATGCTCGTGGATGTACTCGAATCCGAAGCTCAGCGAACCCCTCAAGATCGCACGTGGCGCGACACTGCAATCGATCTGGGGATCGAGAAATTTCATCCCACGATGCAAATGACACTCTCGGAACTGCTCCCCAAACTACCGATCGATCTGCAGGCAGCAGTTGCCGAGCGGATGAGTCAACGCGAGCCGACCGCGAGCGTCTTGCTGACCTGGATCTCTGAGGGGAAACTTCGCAAGGAGTTACTCAGTCCAAACCGAATTCGATTGCTGGCTACCCAAGGTTCCCAAGACGCGAAAGATTTGGTTTCCAAGATTTTCGGCACCGTCAATGTCGACGGTACTCAGGAGCGAGATAAAGTGGTCCGAGCCATGGGCGATTTGCTCAAAGGCAAAGTCCAAGGAGACGCCAAACAAGGTTGGGTGGTCTACCAACGGATCTGTGGTCAATGCCATGTGATGCACGATCGAGGGATCGAAGTCGGACCAAACATCACCGCCAATGGACGAGGCTCCTTCGAGCAACTACTCGTGAGCGTGTTCAATCCTAGTTTGGTCATCGGGGATGCTTATCGCTCGGTAACGATACGAACCACCGATGGAACCGTTGTTACGGGTCTTTTGGTTTCCCGCGACAATCAAAAGACCATTGTGAAAACACAAGGTGGTAAAGAGGTCATCGTCCCTGCCGACGAGATCGAAGCGTTTCAGCAGGACAAGAAGTCATTGATGCCTGAGGGGATTGAAAGTCAAATGACTCCGCAGGAGATGGCCGACCTGTTTGCTTTGTTATCGCTTGAAAAAGCACCCGAAAGTTCTGACAACAGCACCATTTCGGGCACCCCTGAAAAACTCCACAGCAGGTAAAAGTAGATAATCAGGCGTCCAAACTTATTTATCGCTTGGGCTTACTCGACGCTGGAGGTTTTGATGTCGAGCCTTTGCTCGATGAGTTACGAGACATCGACGACCCGGACATCGAACCGCTTGAGCGACCACTTGAGTCACGGAACTGAGTTCGGCCTGAAGACGACTGACTAGAGCCTACCGATCGACCGCTGGAGTCTCGGAATTGAATTCGTCCGTCGCGCGACTCCTGTGCTTGCCCAAGTGTTCGACCTGTCTGTGATCGAATGACGGTGTTTCCACCACCCGAGGGATTCGATGTCGTATTGGAGCTTCCGACGGTTCGGCCACTTGCATCTCGGAAAGTAACTCGGCCCCCTTGGATCGTTGCCGTGCCAGTCGTTCGACCAGACGCATCTCGAAATGTGATCCGATCTCCCGAGCGGCTTGCACTGCCGGTAGTTCGTCCCGTGGAGTCACGGAAGTCTGTTCTATCGGAGCCACTTCCGACGGCTGACTGCCACTGCCTAAGTTGCGAAAAATCCGTTCGATCGGACTGAGCCATGCAGATGCTAGACAAGCAACATAATGCAAGAAAGGCAAGGCTGCCAAGGGCGTGCTTCATGACAAATGCTCCGTTGAAGACTCTCAGAATCAAGTAGATCTGTCCGGTATCCGCGAAGTTTATTCTGCTGGAATTGCGGTTGGGGATCAAGACCACAGGCGAAAAAAAGAGAAAAGCTTGGTGTGAACCAAGCTTTTCATTGTTTTTTTATTCTGACGTTCGCCTCAGCTTATGGCTTGCGAGCGGCGATTCCCAGTTGTTCTTCTTCTTCCTCAGGAATGATGATCCGAGGCGTGACGGTGAACATCAGCGTTTCGGTATCGCGACCGATCGCGTTGTTCTTGAACAATCGGTTGATGTAAGGAATCTTCGAGAGGATCGGAGTTCCTTTCTCAATACGTTCTTCCGAGAGTCGCTTGATACCACCCATGAGGATCGTACCACCGTCTGGAACTGTGACCGTGGTGCTGACACTCGTTTGGGAGAAGGCTGGCTGTTGGACCGTGATGCCTTCTACGATCTCTTCTTCGTTGTTCCTTCCGGTCGTAGGCAAGCCGTTCGACGGATTGAGGATACTAGTCCCGGTCTTGGTGCTCTTTCTACCTTGGAAGGTGAATTCGCGATCGGTTGCTCCGAGTCGGGTAAACTGAGGCATCATGGTCAAGCGAACGAATCGCTTGTCAGGAGAGACCACAGGTTGCACGTTCATCTGGGTACCTTCACTCAGCACCACGATGATCGGACGTTGACCGACAGCAAAGTCACCGACGATTGGGGCATAGCCTAGAACGAAGGGGCGAGTTGTCGTATCGTTGATCGTTCCGAATTGTCCATCGAACATCGTCACCTTGGGTGCTTGCAACACGTTGGATCGTTTGTTTCCTTGTGCTGCCTGCAAGAACAAGAACATTTCGATATCGCTGAGGATTGCCACACCGATGGTGCTACCTGCACCAGGATCGAACCCACCAAAGCTAGGCACCGTCGTACCGAAGCTACCTTGGGTTAGCCTGATATCGAAGTCAGCGGTAGGAACCAGTGTATTCGGGTTTTGGCTACCTGGATCGGCTTCGACACCGATGGCAATCGATGGGCCGCTATCCTCACGAGGAAGTCGGTTTCGGGTATTATCATCGAGTGCGATCTGGAAGTTCACACCCATCTTCTCAAAGAAGCTATCTGAGAGTTTGATGAATCGGACTTCGATCGTCACTTGAAGGTTCTGCAAGGCTCGCAGGCTCTTGAGCAAGTCAGCGATTTGCTCATGCGTTTCTTGGGGTGCGTTGACGATCAAGCTGAGGTTCTGTCGGAACGGGCTCATCGTTGCCGTACCACCTTGACTTTGCCAACCATCTGGCGAGATGGTCGTTTCGATCAACTGCATCAACTCGGAGAAGTTCGCCATCGAGCCACCACCGAGTGCACCGAGAGTGCCATTGGCAGCCATAGGATCGGTCCCGAACATCGATGCAAGACTATTGTTTGCAGCAGCACCAGGAGAAACTCCGGCAAACTGAGCCAAAACGTTGGTATTCGGATCGATGCTGGCCATCTTGCTATTACGCAGGGCCATTGCGTCCTGTTCCTGCATGTTCACGGCCACAAAACTATCTTGTGCTTGGTAAGCTGCTTGCAAAGCTCCACCCATCCCGGTGTTGTTGTCCGAGATAAAGTTGGCGATCGGAATCACCAGATCGCGAACCGAGTAGGTCTTGCTATACATTTCCTGTTGCATGAACCTGCGGCTTTGGATCTTGACCACTTCGTTCTTGACGACATAGGTCAAGTTCAGTGGCTCGAGCATGTTCTTGAGAACATTCTTGAGCTTGATTCGATTGCCACGCAGGTCCAATGATATCGGTTGATCCGACCGTAGACCTTCCTCGGCGATCGATGGTTCATCGATCAGGATGATCAGACCGGTCATCTCCGAGATCGTCTTGATCGCATCGGCCAAAGGTCGCTCTTCGAAGGAGGCCGAGAAGGGCTCTTCGAGCAGATCGAGAATCTGACGCTCCGATGGTTGGAGTTTCAGCGAATCATCGCTGTACTTGTCGCGGTACTTCTTCAGATCGTACCACTCTTTGACGGGTGGGAACTGAAGTGGCTGGCTATCGGTCATGTAGGTCGCCGAAGCTCGCTCGGCGTCGGTGAAGCTATTGACCAGTGCCTCTTCCTTCATCGCTTGGATTTCTTTTTGCTCTGCGACGCGGCGTTCGATGACCGAGCGACCTCGCATCAAAGAAGCGATTTCCGAATTCGGCTTAATCTCCTCTACCTTGCGTGCGATCACCTCAGCCTCAGCGAACCTTTGATCGTCCATCAGTTCATTGTACTGATCGACGAGCGTCTGAATCTGGGCATCTTCCTTGGCCTGCATCGACTCATCGAGCGTGATTCGATCCTCGATCTGTTTGTTGCGTTGATCGAGTTCGATCGATGCGCGATTGGTATCCATCCACGACTCGATGTTCGTCGAAACGCGGTCGACCATCGCTAACATCTGTTTGCGATAGGCTCCATCGACCTCGGACTGCGATACGCGTGTTCGAAGGCTCTTGAGCCTATCGATGGCTTCATAGGGTTTGTCGTTGACCATTCGCTCGGCTTCAGCAATCTCTCCTGAAACCTCAGCAAATAGCCGTTGCTTGCGTTGGATTGCCTCTCGGTCCTGAGTTGGGATCGCCGAAACAGCCTCAGGCTCAGAGCGAGATTGAAGGTAAGCAAGCTTATCCTTGAGCTGGAGACGAGCACTTGGATCGAGCTCATCCTTTTTCTTCCAGGCGTTGGTGAAGCATTGCTTTGCGGACTCGCGATCGTCGCGAGCCAGGGCTTCGAGTCCCTTTTCGTACCACTGGTTGCCACTGAGCTGGGCTTCGGTAGCTGGAACGGTTTCCTGACTCGTTGCGTCGGCTTGTCCACTTGCTTTCGCAATGCTCGACGTGTCTGCTGCGGGCTGGTAAAGCCCTGATTGTACTGGTGTGCCTTGGCCAGAAATTGCTCCCGCGGTCGCAACGCGACTGGTCGATGCACTCGACAACGGACTCGCTGGAGCCTGGGCTGCTTGAGCCATCATTGTCCTGGGATCAATTCCTCGCAGTCGCATCGCGCGATCGATCTCCATGGCAACTTCCCGTGGCTTGATCGCACTCGATGCGAACTCGCCATCAGCGACCTTCAAGGACAAAGCTTGATCAATCCAACGTTTTGCATTCACCAAATCGCCCTTTTGGAGGGCCAGCTTGGATTGCGCAGCGAGTGCTAAGCACTGCTCCTTGGGTGTTGGATTGGCACTCGCAGGAGGAATAGCGACGGTGTTACCCGGATTGCTATTGCCCTGTCCAAGAGCAGGTAATGAGCCTGCTGGTGGCAATGTGCTCGGTGGCAACGGAGGCAGGAGTCCTTGCTGTGCGCTGACTCGCTCAGACGTCGACGAGATCGCGACGATGACTCCAGTTGGAACAAGTGCCGGTAACGTTGCTATAGCAGCCGGCCATGAGGCTGCGTAAGCCACCGTCAATAGCCGAAACGTCCTGAGTGGATTTAGAGATTTCAACGCGACACTCCTTTATCGCTCAAAGGGAAGCCCAACACTTCGCTGGGGATACTATTCATGACTCGGTATCTTCAAGCTCACTTTTTAGTCAGAACGAAAAATTACTCGAAATGGTAAAATAGGAACTTTCGGAACGGTTTATTTAACTTGCATATCTTCGCTGGCTTATCAAAACAGCGCTTTTGCACTCCTTGAAAAGCCATCCGCAGGACTACCTAAGCACCGTGCCTCCGACGGTCTGCTGAGGTCCAGGTTGACTGGCCCGAATCAATACCGGAACATTCGATACCGGTACGTTGGGGGCTTGCAGCGGGACAAAGGCACCTTGAACTTGGTTGCTGGTCATCCCTAAGGCGACCGATGTGTACTGACTGACATCTCCTCCCCCATCATAGACCCAAGCGTTCCAAGCTTGCTGCAGGTTTCCAAGCTGTGGATAACCATAAACAAACCTGATCGCACTGACCCAGTCCTCGTTGATCATTCCGTAATCAAGAAATTCAACGAATTTACGAGGGCCAGCCTGGGCGATGAGAAACGCACAGAGGCTGTAGCCTTGCGCATACAAAGGCATCAAATCAGGTGGATATTCCCTCATGGCAAACAACTGCCGGAATGGAATCCCTCTGTTCTCCGTCAAGAACTTCACCAGCATAACGTCGTGCTTTCGTCGCTCGCTTGAATCCTCGACCGTCGTGCAGGCGCCTTCATCAGCCCACCTCGGAACCGGTTTTCCACTGACAGCAAAATGGGTTGCCAAGATCGTATGTGTCATCTCGTGGGGTAGGACACTATCGAGAATCCGCTCTTGGGTTCCGCTCACAACCATCTGAATCGAACGTATCGTTCCTCCCATGAGGGTGTACTTGGTTTCACCACTCGCAGGCAACTGAGGACTCGCAATGACCACCAACGGAACCTTCTCGCTCCAAGGCGGTAAATCATGGCCCAACCAATGAATCGCATAGTGTTTGCGATAAGCATCCGCCATCCTCGCAACGTGCTTGGCGAACTCCAGGTCTTGACTCATGACCCGAAAGTGCTGGCTTTCGACCATGAATCGTTGCCCGACTTGCTGCCCAAAGAGGCTTGTTGGCAATGAAACAAACCAGCACAAACAAGCTAGGGCTAGGGCCCAGCTAAATCGCTTCGCATCCATGCTTTATTGTCTTTCGAGAAGGCTTAGACCCTGTGCATGATTCCACCATGCGACCGATCCTTTGGCCGGGAGTCTAGAAAATCCAGTCCATCCTTCTCCAGTCCAATCCGACACGAACCCTTAGAAAAGCAAAGAAAAAGGTTCGATTGCTAGCGTTTGAACTCTAGCACGATTCGAGCAAACGAAAGGCCTGAACGTGTCCTGCGACATCATGCACACGAAGTATTTGAACACCTTGAACCTGCAACGCAAATGAAACTCCCAGAGTTCCGTAATCGCGGCCAAGATCCTTGTCACCAAGGATCTTGCCAATGAAGCCTTTCCTAGAATGACCCACCAAAATAGGACGTCCAAGCTGGTGGAACAAACCTACGGATCGGATCAGTTCAAGATTGTGTTGATGCGATTTGCCAAAGCCGATTCCAGGATCCAAGCAGATCCGCTCTGGAGCAATTCCTGCTTTCGTCAAAAAAGTATCTCGTTGGCGCAGATACTCCAATATCTCCAGTGTGCAATTCTCGTAACTAGGATTGTCTTGCATGTTCTGCGGTGTACCCTGGCGATGCATCGCACAGATCCCCGCTTGTGTTTCTCTTGCCACATCGATCATCTGCTCGTCGGCTTCGAGTCCCGATACATCATTGATGATCTTGGCACCCAAATCGATCGCAACCTTCGCAACACTCGCTTTGGTCGTATCGATCGAAATCGGAATACAGATCGAGCCTTGCAAACGTTCAAGCACAGGTGCAATCCGTTGGACTTCATCGGATGGGTTTACCGGTTGGCTATAAGGCCGGGTGCTCTCGCCACCGATGTCGATCATATCTGCACCCGCATCTTCGAGTTGCTTGGCCCGATCCACCGCAGCTTGGACCGTATAAAAATTTCCTCCGTCAGAGAAACTATCAGGCGTGACGTTCAAAATCCCCATGATCAATGGGGTCTTGCGAAACCTCAGGACTTGATCCTTGATCGTCCAAGTCTCCACGCGGGGTAAGCTCAAAGAGTATGTGATCATCAGCAGGAATTTTTGGAGATCTTGATGGATCCGACTACTTGTAATTCGGAGTCGGCGGGATGTAGGAATCTAAGTCGATCGAGCGAAACCAATCGATCGTCTTTCTCAAGCCCTCTTCGAGCGGTGTTGTCGGAGACCAACCCAACTTTTCGCGAGCAAGCGAGATATCCGGACGACGACGGGATGGATCATCCGGTGGAAGGGGCAGAAATTTCAGTTCGGATCGGCTCGCGGTCATGTCGATGACAAGATCCGCTAATTGACGGATCGTGAATTCGTCTGGATTTCCAATATTGACCGGCCCGGTGAAATCCTCCGTATTCATCATCCGAATGATCGCTTCGACCAAATCGTCTCGGTAGCAAAACGACCTTGTCTGCTCACCGGTTCCAAAGAGCGTGATCGCTTCGTCGCGGAGAGCTTGTCGAATGAAGTTCGATACGACCCGACCATCGTAGGGATGCATGCGTGGCCCATAGGTATTGAATATTCGCACGATGCGAATATCGACCTTGTTCATACGGTGGTAGTCCATGAAAAGTGTTTCAGCCACACGTTTGCCTTCGTCGTAGCAAGATCGAATGCCGATGGGATTGACATTTCCCCAGTAGCTCTCTGGTTGCGGATGCACCTGCGGGTCCCCGTAAACTTCGCTGGTGCTGGCCTGCAGAACCCTCGCACCGCATCGCTTAGCCATCCCCAGCACATTGATCGCTCCCATGACCGATGTCTTGACCGTCTTGATCGGATTGTATTGGTAGTGACCCGGTGCCGCCGGACACGCAAGATGATAAACCTGATCGACCTCCAAATAGATCGGAAGCGTTACATCGTGGCGGATGAGTTCGAAATTGGGTTTTCCAAGTAGGTGGAACACATTGGTTTTTTGAGAGGTGAAAAAGTTGTCCAAGCACAACACGTCGTGACCTTGGCCAACGAGTCTCTCACACAGATGGGAACCCAGGAACCCAGCTCCCCCTGTGACAAGAATTCGTTTTGTTTTGCTACCGATAGATTGGTTACTCATTGAAGGCTCACTTCACTTCTCGAACCAGGCTCAGGATCACTGGCACAGGACGCACACCGGATTTCTCGCTAGGGCTATTGGCCACGGATAGTTCCTCTTTTTCGTTGCGTATCCACATCGAGGAGGATCCACCTCCATCGAGGTTAATCCCATCGCTACAACCACTTTCGATGAGGAGTTTGGCAAGTTCCTCTTCACTGACCCCTTCACTGTATCCTTGCTGTCGACCGTCGACGACCAGCCAAACGAACTGATTGCCATCCTTTGAGAGCCCAACGGCAGTCCTAGGGTGCCTGACTTGGCTGGCATCAACGAGAACCTGGCCGTCTTTGAGTATCCCTCGAAAACCCGAAACGGCCCACTTGGCCTGGATCCCCTTTTCGAGAAGTTCATCCTTCGAGGCAATCATCCCAAGATGGAGTCGACTGGAAGCATCCATCCAAACCGACCAATATCCAGCTTGAGGTGGGCTGACCAATCGATCCGCGTCGGCTACCCAACCAGAAATGTCAGCCGCTCCGCCGACGATGTATCCAGGTTTCTTATTCGTTTTTGGATCGGTGAGCATAGCCCACGCGGCGGTGTTGATTGCGGCAATGGCATCGACCTTGTTCGCTAGGTCCCTGGGATGGGCCAAAGCCACCTCGGCAGGTCCATCTCCATCAGGATCGTCCCCTGGAACAACCGCAAATGAGAGTCCAGAGACTCGGGTGTCAATCTTTAGGACATGGATATGCAGTGGCCTGGGTTCCTGGCGGACGATGTGCTCGTAGGCGACACCTTCTGGCAATCTCCACTTGACCAGCGTTTTCTCTGACTCCGGCGTTTTTTCTTGGGCAAATCCGATGCACCAATGGACATGAACCAACGCCAGAGCCATCACCCACGGAAATTCTCTGTATGTTAATTTTCGCAGCATTGGATATTCCTTAAGTATTATTTGAAGTTCGATGGCCCGCCATGAACTTCAATTGCTGGTACATGGTCATAACAATAGGCGCAGCAAAACCGCATCGCTGGGCCTCTTGCAACGCGTTGCCATAGATGGCTTCAACTTCGATCGCTCGGCCGTTGAGATAATCCAAACGCATGCTGCTATCGTAAGGCACCATGTCATCGGTGTGGTCGATCACCCAATCCACATAACTCGGCTCGATCGGACTCCCAGCAGCCAACGCAATTTGCCGAACCTCTTCGCTGATGCGTCTTGCAAGCAACCGTGAATCAGGATCGTTCATGATCGCATCGGTACTGGCATTCAAGAGCACCGACAATCCATTGAACGGGATGTTCCACATGAGCTTCTTCCACTTGGTCGTCGGCAAATCCTCGGTCAAATAAGCTTCGATCCCCGAAGCGACCATGTCTTGGAGTACCTCCTGGAGCATAGGCGTCGAAGGGCCGGGGTCGCTACCCTCGATCCCGCGGTAGGCACCAAAAACGATCCGCCCATAATCCAAATGCCTGATGTGCCCTGGGCCTACTTTGTTCGAGCACAAAAAACAACAGCCACCGGCCACTCGATTCGGGCCAACGATACCGCGAGCCGTTTGCTCGACATTCAGACCGTTTTGCAAAACCAGAACGATCGAGTCTTCGTGAAGAATCGGCTTTAACAAATCCTCTAGCAAATGGTTCTGTGTGCTCTTGAGACCAATGATCGCCACATCGCATTTGGGCATGTCATGGGGCTTTGCATACGCGTTGATTTTGGGTAGATGAAAGTCCCCAAGCTTGCTGTCGACTCGCAGTCCATGCTTGACCACATGCTCGTAATCACTGTGCAAGAGGAAGTGAATATCGAGCCCCTTTTTGGCCATGAGCCCGCCATAAAAGCCACCCAATGCTCCGGTTCCTAAAACACAATACCTCAGTCCCATCGGTTACCCTAAACTACGCGCAGACCATCGACTAGCAACACAGCATTCATCTTAGCAAGGTCGCTCGATAGTCTAAGCGGTTTTACTGGCGATCGGGTGAAATTTGGATGAATTCGCCACCGCAGAAACTACTGCTCCAACGGCTTTCTAGTAAACCACCACCCCTCGGGTGTGACCAACCGCAAGAGCAGTCCAAACAAACAGGAAATCCCGATCAAGATCGATCCGGTGGCGACGGTTACCAAGAATGCATCGACCAGTCCAAGGCTCCCAAGATCGAGCCTCTGGCCGGGGATAATCCCCGTCTTGCGAATCGTATCGATCGCGATCATGCCAGCAATCAACTGCAAGACCGGGAAAAACTGCGTAAGTGCCACCAAAAATCCACCGCGCGTGGCAATCAGGGCAAACAGCGGCATGTAGATGCAAGCGACATACCCAAGCACCAAACACAAGCCCATCGCAAGGATGATCCCTAACTGCCCTCGCCCCTGCTGTGCCTCCGTCCCACCGATGAGCAACGGAACAACAGAATTGCAAAGCAGAACCACTGTCCACTGAATCGATAACACAAATGGGCTATGGATCACCCGCCGCTTCGAGGATGGCTGGGGCTCTAAGGCAATGTCTGTTGCTTGGTAGGGATTGTCATTGCCATTCGAAGTTGTATTCATCCACGAGACCCGAAAACTAAGCCTTCTGTCGAAATCGGTCGATCAAGACGGCTAACAATATAATCGATCCAAAGACCACCTTCTGCGCATAACTGTCGATCTGCATCAAGTTCATCCCGTTTTCGATCACTGCGATGATCAGCGCCCCGACAAGCGTTCCAAACATGCTTCCATAGCCACCGCGGAGCGAAGTCCCACCGACGACCACCGCCGCAATCACATAGAGTTCATACATCAAACCATACTTGGCATCGCCTGTCCCCAAGCGGCTGGCCATGACCAAACCGCCCAATCCGGCGAGCAGTCCTGAGATCCCATAAGCAACCACCATGATCCAATCGACCCGAACTCCGCAAAGTCTCGCCGCGACCTCGTTTCCCCCTATGGCGTAAATGGATCGACCGTAAGTCGTCAAAGTCATCACGCTGTGGGCAACTGCGAAAATCAACAGCATCAGCCATACCGCAGTGGGAATTCCAACCCAATTACCACGGCCAAGCCAAACGAAGAACGAGGGAACTTGGTCGATCGATTGCCCTTTAGAAATCATGAACGCCAACCCACTGGCCATCAGCATCATCGCAAGGGTCGCGATGAACGGAGGGATCTTGAAACCAACAATCATGCATCCATTGAACAACCCACAAACTCCACACACCGCGATGCCTGCAAGACCCGCAAGAATCACACTCAGGCCACTTGCATCGATTCCACCCAAATAGTCGCGTATCAAAACCGTCGTGACCACCGAAGCCAAAGCGATCAGACTTCCAACCGATAAATCAATCCCGCCGGTGAGAATCACCAGCGTCATGCCTACAGCCAAGATCCCAATCTCGACGATCCGATTGACGACATTGATCAAGTTTTGACGTTTGAGAAAATTCGGCCAGAGCGAACCACCGATCTTTTTCAAAAGAACTGTTTGATCCGGAAACTTGTTTTCGATGTCCTCAAACAACACCCAATCCCTAGCCCCAGGTGCCAAAACGATCTCGATGGGCCGATCCTTCTGAGCGAGGATCTTTTTTCGGATCTCTTGTGGAGTCCCCACCCAAACCCTCTCCTCCGGAGAACTCACGCCAGCGTTTTTCCAAGCCGATTCGAATTCAAAGGCAAACGCCTGATCCTCAGGACTCTGGCTGGCAACGACCACCGTCCCCCACTGGCTCGGTGCAGGCTCTCGGCCCCACACTTGGCTAACGGCTTCCTGGGGTGTTGGCTGTTGTTCTCGGACGGTCATCACGGAGAAGAACAAGCACAGCCCAAGCAAAACCAGAACCATCGAATACTTAGTGAAGATGTCATTTAGCAAAAGCATTTGAGGTTCGTCATGGATCGATGCAATATTGATGTTTAAGCGACAACTGCTGTATTTCCTCTCACGCAAAGAGATCCATGCGAGGTTGGCCCTTACCATCCTCGGTGACATAGAAGGGCCTGCGTTCAACATCGAAAACCGTCTTGGGGCTGATCCCAAGGGCCGTCAGGAGTGTTGCATGTAGGTCGGTCACACCGATGGGATTCTCGATCGCGATGCAAGGTCGCTCGGGTGACGTCTTGCCATAGAGAAAGCCCTTTTTAACTCCGCCTCCCCACATCACGACACTCGAACCGGCGGTGAAGTGGCGATGGAGCCCGTAATGCTTCATCTCGGACATCTTATCGACCTTCTCAGCCTGATCGGCAGCATTCGAACCGGGCTGACCTTCCATGATCATGTCACGGCTAAATTCGCTAGCCAAGACCACTAGAGTTCGATCGAGCAACCCACGAGATTCCAGATCCAAGATCAACTGTGCGATCGGTCGGTCGATCTCGGACTTCATCCTGCTCAGTGTCGTATGGCCGTCGGCATGGGTGTCCCAGTGCAAGAATGGAACATACTCGGTCGTTACCTCGACATACCTTGCTCCGGCCTCGACGAGCCTACGTGCAAGCAAGCAGCCGCGACCGAAGCGTCCGGTGTCGTATTTCTCGTAACTCTCCTTAGGCTCGAGCGAAATATCGAACGCCTCACGCTCTTTGGATTCGAGCAAACGATAAGCACCATCGATTGACCGCATCATCGAGTCGCGGTGGAAGTCGCTCATTTGATCGCGGTTTGGATGCGCGTCGGCAAGCTTGCGATAGAACCGTTGCCGATTTTGGAACCGCGATAATTCCATCCCCTTGGGTGGCCTTACCGACACCGCAGCTTGTTCAGGAAACGGAAGATTCATCGGAGCATACTCACTACCAAAGAACCCGGCAGTCGTGAATGCTTTGAGCTCTTCTTGTTCGCCGACACCTTCAAGCCTTTGCCCAATATTGATAAACGGAGGGATCACCGGATTGTTTGGACCAAGGACTTTGGCAACCCAAGCTCCGATGTGGGGGCATGCCACCGTTTGCGGCGGAACGTATCCAGTGTGCCAATGGTATTGGTGCCGCGAGTGAAGGATACTCCCTAGATCAGGCTGAACATGGGAACGGATCAGAGTCGCTCGATCCATCACCTTGGCGATGTTCTCGAGTCCTTCACTGATTTCGATGTTATCGACGACCGTAGGAATCGACGGGAAGGTGCTCAAGACCTGTGCGACCGGTTTACCCACTTCGAAGGGTTCGTAGTGCTTTGGATCGAAAGTGTCCGGGGCTCCCATGCCCCCGCCCATCCACAAAACGATGATCGAATCGGCCTTGGCCTTCGGATGGATGATCTTGGTGCCATCGGACATGGCCTGAACCAATTGCGGGCAGCCCATCCCAAGGGTCGTTGTTGCAGCGACCGAGAGGGCTTTGAGAAATTCACGCCGAGCCTGCGATTTGGGGGCTGTCGGATCGATTTGAAAGTGTTGCATCATGGATCTAAGGTAAATACTGGAATTCAGGCAGCATAACAACCGACCAAAGGATATCCTGCAGTTCGGTCAATTCCAACGTTGGACCGATCATTTCTCGAATCGCTTGATGCTCTTCGGTCCGTGGGGGCCGGCACAGTGCGTGCAGAAAGAGCGAATCGATAAGATCCTCGGGCGATTTGAATTGCCCTTCAGAATCCCCTAAACGAGTGTTCCACTTCGAGGCACCTTGTTCAAGCCAGTCAGCAAGCGTTTGACCGTTGGAAAGATCCATGGCTTCAAGTGTCGTCAGTTCTGTTGGCCTCATGCTGACGATCTGGTCGCGGTTGGGCCGCCCGAGACTCCGCATCAGCGGGTCAGCCTTGATCAACGAAGCTCGTACCATGGGCCCACTTGATCCGTCCCCCGAGAGCCCCGTGGTGATCTCGCTTTTCAACCGATCAGCCCAAGGCCCATTGGCCACAATCGCGTTTCTCCAATCGGTGACATCTGCAGCGAATCTGCCGGCCGAATCGGGAATCGCTTCTGTGTACTGCCAGCGATCGGAGGTAGCGACCAAGACGGTTTCTGCTTTGTTTACCAGTTTCATTTCAAAAAACAAAGCGGCGGGGTTAGGACCATTGCCGCCATTGATCGCTTGAACAAGGATCTCGTTTTCACCGAGCTTCAGCGCCGTACGAGCATCGAAGCTCTCAAGACTCTCCCAGTTTTTATCTTCGACGATCAATCGGTTGTTGATCCACAATCGGTACTCGTTATCGCAAGTGATCACTCCAAAAGCTTTATCGGGGAGTTTGCTAAGCAGGAATGTTCTCCGGAGTGTAATCGTCTCACCAGCCGGTGGGACACTTGGAGGTTGAGCCGTCTGCGACCAGATCCATTGTCCGGTGGGTTCCGATGGATTCGAGTTCGTGCTATCGACAGCGATCGGTTTGCTTCTCACGACCGGTGCATCGAACTTGGCCGGTGCAGCACCCGTGATTTGCCATAGAGCATCGACGAACTGTTCGGCGGTCATCCTTCGTGCGCGGGGGCCTTGGTAGACATAAGCCTCTGCGGACTCTTTTTCCTGCACTCGCTCCGTGGGAGCTTGATAAGCTTCCGAGGAGGCGATCGTGTAGAGAAGTTCTTTGAGGTTGTACCCTTTGTCGACAAAATCGACTGCAAGGTGATCGAGCAAATCTTCGTTCCAAGGTTGGCTTTGCATCGCATCGGTCGGATGAACGATTCCGTAGCCCATCATGCGATGCCAAATCCGATTGACGATGGTGCGTGCAAATCGTCCATTTTGAGGATGGGTCATCAAGCTTGCCAGTTGTTGCAAACGTTCTGGTTGGGGAGCATCGGGATTGACTGTCCCGAGCTGATCAAAGAGCCAACCGGGCTGTGCGGTTTGCCCCGTTGGTTTATCGCAACGATGGATTTTCAGGGGTGTGTTCGAGTAGACGGCCGCCAGAGCGTAAGCGTCTTTGAGGGTCCAGCGATCGATGAAACTATCATGGCACGAGGCGCACTTGAGGTTGATTCCCAGGAAGGCTTGGCCAAGGCTTTGCGCGAATTGGATTTCGACCGTCTGACCCGCGCTGACTTCCCCGCGCCAACGAATACCGTTTGCGAAACCGGCACTTTCTCCCGATGGGGGTGCGATCAGCTCGCGGGCCATCGCATCATAGGGTTTGTTGTAGATCAAGGCCTCGTAAAGCCACTTGGATATCTGAGTGCGACCATTGGTGATGAATCCGGTCCCTGAATAATCGTTCCGAAGAAGATCATTCCAAAAAGTTAGCCAATGCTCGGCGTACTCGATGTCTCGATCGAGCAAGGATCGAATCAGGCGTTGTCTTTTGTCAGGGGATTTGTCAGCGAGGAATTCAGCAGATTGCTCGGTAGTGGGAAGCAGGCCGATGAGATCCAAGTACGCTCTTCTTAGAAATGGAGCGTCGTCGATGATCTCAAGAGGCTCTAGCGATCGGGAGTTTCGGTCGGCATCGAGAATTCGATCGATGGGATGTGAACGATCCGGAGAGGAGGGGGCTGGAAGCTCCGGGCGTCTTGGGAGCAGCGGAGGTTCGTAGCTTTGTTTGCCAAAGGAGAATCCCTGTTCCCAAGTCAAACCGGCTTGGATCCATTGCTTGAAGGCGTTGATTTCCTCATCCGAGAGGCCTGGGCCTTCGGGGGGCATTCGCACATTGGGGTCATTGGAAGTGATGCGGACAAGAAGTTCGCTGGAGACTCCTTCTTTGCTGAGGATTTCTGCGCCTGACTCGCCACCCGCGAGCATCGATTCGCGAGTATTTAGGGAGAAACTACCCTTCTTCTGATCAGCCGTATGGCACTCTGCACATTGTTTCTTGAGCACGGGTAGGATTTTGTGTGCAAAATCGAAGTCCTGTGCGAGGGTATCGTTTGATGCAGCACAAAGAACCGCTACGGAGATGAGGATCAAAGCCCGAGGGGCATGGTGGATCATAGGTGAAAGATGAAGAATGCTTGGGATTAAAGTCTGAATCTCGCCTTCCATTCCCGGGTTGGATGATGAAGCAAGCGGCATCAAGTATAGCACAATCCGTCCCGGAAACGAAGTTTAGCGATCCTCTCAAATCGCCTGCCGCTCATCCCATTGACTGGACTGACTCTGGACGGAATTGACACCTGGACTTCTTTGATCTGGTTAGTAATACTGCCTGATGTAGCTGTAAGCTTTGTCGAATAATTCTTGGTCGGTATGAAGTTTGAAGCGACGGAGTGAGAGTCGCAACGCTTTTTGGATCTCTCGCTGGCCAGAGGTCGTGTTTTGCCAATCTGGAAAACGGATCTGTTTGACAATGCCATCAATGTCGGCCACGATCCGCTCGACGATGACGTGCGTCTGCTGTGTTTTGACCTCGTTGAATAACTCTGTCAACGCTGCTACCGCACGGTCTTGCTCTTGCTCTGGCTCAATCTGCCGCTCTGCCTCCACCGTGTCTTTGGCGACCTCAAGAATCGCCTTGAGAAACTCTAAACTGTTGAGCAATCCCTGCTCGTGCTTTTCTCGTATCTTCTCTAGACGCTCCCCAAGCTCCTTAAATTTGGGATTCCCTGCATGCTTGCGCAGCCTCGCAATCAGCTTGATCTCAACTTCACGAGCTTTCTTGCCAAGATTGGCATCCTTAAGTATGCCGTCCAAGACATCTGCATCCAAAACCAGTGCTTCTATATCGTCCCGCACGGCCTCGATGTGGACATTCTCATTAATTAGTTCGATCGTTTTGGCTCCAAGCCGATGCCAAAGTAACTTGCCACTCCCACTAACCGGTTTGACCGACTCGTAAACCTGAGTAAGCCACTTGTAATCGCTACCGTAGGCATTCAAACAGTTGTCAGGAGATAAGGCCTCCCAAATAGTTCCTAAAACGCTGTAATCACCCGCAAATTTGTCCCGCGTGGCGTTG
>JBJSXX010000209.1:0-26711 GCA_046086605.1 Pirellula sp.
GGTTTTAGAGGTGTTTCTTCTCCAACGAGTTGTTTAGCCTTCTCGACAATCCAGCCTGGGACACCCAAACTATCGACGACGCAAATCGCAACGAAGTCAGATCGCGGGTTATTCGAGTCCGCCGAGCCGATGGTGCTTTCAATGACCAAACTTCGCGCGAACAGAGAATCGACGATCCGTTCACCTTTGCCGGCGACGATACCTCCGCTGACCCAAACCGGCAGAGATGTTGGGTCGATGTTTTTGGCATAGGCACCAGCTTTTAGTTTCGATGCCCTCTGGTCGCCTGGGACTTGGTCTGATGGCGATTGGGCGTGGCATTCGAAGGCAACCGCGACTGTCAGAGCGATCGATGCCAATAGGATTTTAAGGGGAGAGAAGTTCGAAAGATCTCCGGATCGCGGGATGCTCGGTTGGCCTGTGAGCAAGCGGTAATCCATTGGATTCTCCTAGATTTTTGCGAGTAAATGGGCGGTTTTCAGGCGTTTTGGATGTAGAAACTCCGCGATTCTAACAGGTTCCCGCTCGACAAACTGCCTGTTTTCACAGCGAAAGGCTACTTTTTCGTCTCCTTGGAAGACGATTTTCGCACGATTTGGCCTTTCCAAAATTGTGCTAACTAGCAATGATATCCTCCCGTTTCAATTCAAGACCAGTACATCGGAAGTGTTCGTCGATCATGAGCCAGCAGATTCTTCAGACCGTTGAAAAACCTTATCTCAAGGAAAACGTGGATGCCTTCGAGATCGGCGACACCGTTGACGTGCATACGAAGATCCAAGAAGGAACCAAGGAACGGATCCAGATTTTTACTGGAACGGTCATCGCAAAGAGTGGTTCGGGCTCGCGTGAAATGTTCGTTGTTCGCCGCATTGTCGCTGGTGAAGGTGTTGAGAGAAAGTTTCCTCTCCACTCTCCAAAGATTGAGAAGATTGAAGTCCAGCGTCATTCCGTCGTTCGCCGCGCAAAGCTTTACTTCCTCCGTGAGCGTACGGGCAAGGGTGTGAAACTTCGCGAACGTCGCGACAAGTAGACTGCAAAGAGTTTCGTCCGACTCGTCGAGCAACAAGGGCAAGATTCAGATTGGAGCAAGCTCATTCCCATGAGAGATTGCAAAATTTGGATCTCATTAGCGATCGCCCTTGCTTTTCATTTTGAGGTTCCAGGCAGTGCGATTGCTCAAGACCGTTCGCATGTAGATCTTGTTTTAGCTCCTACGGGTGATTGGCTAGCGACAATCAATCAGACATCCCACTCGGTGTCTTTGGTAAACCTCCAAAACGGAAACGTGCTTGATGAGATCGAGGTGGGTGAAAATCCATCGGCGGTTTTGATGCACCCGGATGGCAAGCACTTGCTGGTCACCAGCAGTTATGCAGGTGACATTCATTGGCTCTCAGTCATCGCTGGAAAACTCGAATCCATTGCTCATTTGCACCTGGGATTCCAGCCAACGGGAATGGCTCTCTCGCCTGATGCCACAAAGGTGTATGTTGCGCTGACGGATGCCGACCAGATCGCCGTTGTAGATTTTCATTCACGGAGTGTTTTGAACAAGATCGATGTAGGTCGTTGGCCAAGGTCCTTGGCCGTCTCGAACGATGGCTCGCGAATCGCTGTCGGCACTAGTGGTGACCGCGGGATATCGATCGTCGATTTGGTCGAGGACAAGTTAACGCATATAGATCAATTCATCGGACTGAATATTGGTCACATGCAAACATCCAAACGAACCGATGAGGTCTATTTCCCTTGGATGGTGTATCGACGAAATCCCATTAACGAGGGGAATATTCGCCTCGGATGGGTGATGGCAAGTCGACTTGGACGGATTGGCTTTGGCGATCATTCGCATAGAGAAGCGATCTCGCTCGATCCTCCGGGAAAAGCGGTTGCCGACCCGCATGGCTTGGCACTCACGGAGGACGAACAAACCGTAGTAATCTCCGCTTCGGGCACCCATGAATTGCTCGTATTTAAATCCGAGGGATTGCCTTTTCAGGATCGGGGGAGCACTGACCATATCGATCGAGAGCTATTGAAAGATTCGGACCGATTTTATCGAATCGACGTAGGTGGTCGTCCGATGGGAATGAAGATAGCACCTGACGACAGAACTGTTTGGGTCGCAAACTACCTGGACAACTCTGTTCAAGCCGTAGATTTGATTGATCGCAAGGTCGTACGTCGGATCTTTTTAGGTGGGGATCAGACACCAAGTCTAGCAAGGCGTGGAGAAGCTATTTTCTTTGACGCTCGAAGAAGCCTCGATCAATGGTACAGTTGCCATTCATGCCATTATCTGGGCGGCACGAATTCCGTCGCGATGGATACCATGAATGACAAGTCTGCTTATACGTTCAAGAGTGTATTGCCCCTGTATGAATTGAGTAAGACGGGGCCTTGGACATGGCATGGTTGGCAAAATGGGCTCATTGATGCAATGAAGCATTCTCTCAAAACGACCATGATCGGGCCAGATCCTACGCATGAGGATGCGTTGGCTATCGCAGAATATCTATCGGGATTGAAACAACCACCAAACCCTTATCGAACACAGGGAGCTAGGCTCAGCGAGGCTGCCGAGCGGGGCCAAGAGATCTTCGTAGGCCAAAAGGGTGCTTGCATCGATTGCCATCACGGGGACAACTATGCCGACGATCAAATCCACGACCTAGGCTTGGGGTCTACGGCGGATGCGTACAAGGGTTTCAACACGCCGAGTTTGCGGGGAGTGTTCCGCAAGGTGGAGTTGTTGCATGATGGCCGAGCCTCGAATCTACTTGAGGTTCTAACCGGAGACCACGCACCGCAGAAGGTGCATGGACAGGCACTAACAAGCGAAGAGTTAAGTGACTTAATCGAGTTTCTTAGGACGCTTTAGGTAGTTTTTCTAAGCCTTTCCAAATCATGATCGACCATCATTGCAGCGAGTTCTCGTAGAGATATCTTGGGGGCCCATCCTAGATCAACACGAGCTCGAGAGGCGTCGCCTAGGAGGTTTTCTGGCTCGATCGGGCGTTGGAATTTTTGATCGAAACGAACGTGGTCGCCCCAAATCAATCCTGCATGCTCGAAAGCAAACTGAAGGAACTCGCGAACTGTATGGGTTCGTCCCGTTGCTAGAATATAGTCCCGTGGTTCAGACTGTTGGAGAATTCGCCACATCGCATCGACGAACTCAGTGGCACATCCCCAATCTCTGGAAGAATCAATATTTCCTAGGACAAGTTCTTTGTGCAACCCGAGTTTGATACTTGCCACCGCGATCGAGATTTTGCGAGTTACAAAATTCTCCGAGCGCCGGGGGCTTTCATGGTTGTAGCAGATAGCGTTGCAGGCAAATAGATCCATCGACTCGCGATAGATCTTGACGAGATGATTTGCAAAGGCTTTTGCGGCACCGTAGGGTGAATTTGGGTTAACGGGTGTTTCTTCGCTCTGGGGAGATTGATTAGGTGTTCCAAAAATCTCGCGACTGCTGGCGTGCAAAAAGCGAGGGGCTGGTTTGAGGTCCCTGAGAATCTCAAGAATTCGCAGGGTCCCCATGGCAGTAAGTTCGCAGGTACTTTCAGGGATCTCAAAACTAAGACCGACGTGAGACTGACCTGCAAGATGGTAGAACTCATTAGGTTCAATACGGCTGAGGATCCTTCGTAGGGAGGTTGTATCGGTCAAGTCCGAGTAGTGCAAAAACAGTCGCTTGCCATAGACCGATCGATCGTGGACGAACTCATCCAATCTGGGGCGCTGGAGTGTACTACTCCGCCTGACGATTCCGTGTACTTCGTAGCCACGTTCAAGGAGGAACTCCGTCAAATAAGAGCCATCTTGGCCCGTGATACCTGTGATGACTGCTCGCATGAATCGCATCCTTGGTTCTTCAGGTATTGTTGTGGAGGAAAGCCCGGCAATTTCCCTGGTCAGCTCTTAGCCGCACAAATTCTTGAAAGAGCCGAATCCTTATGGCCGAGGTGCGTGGGCCATTGGACTAGTTGCCTGAACCACTTAGCTTGTGAAGGATTGGTTGTGCTCTTCACGCTTGGCAAGTTCCAAGTCGTGATCGACCATGATTTCGGCGAGTTTTGCTACCGAAGTTTTTGAACGCCAACCAAGCAAACGGTTTGCCTTCGATGGATCACCTAAAAGCAAATCAACTTCTGCTGGTCTAAAATAGCGAGGATCGATTTCGACATATTTTTGCCAGTCGAGATCGAGTTTGGAAAAGACCAACTCGAGGAATTCTCGAATCGAATAGGTTTCACCTGTTGCGATTACAAAATCATCCGGTTCGTGATGCTGTAGCATCAACCACATCGCCTCTACGTAATCCTTGGCATAGCCCCAGTCCCGTTTTGCATCAAGGTTACCGAGAAATAGTTTCTTCTGTAAACCGAGCTTGATCCGAGTTGCCGCGCGGGTGATTTTTCTTGTTACGAACGTTTCGCCGCGACGCGGAGATTCATGATTAAAAAGAATTCCATTGCACGCAAAGAGTCCGTAGCTTCGGCGATAGTTTACCGTTTGAAAATAAGCATAAACCTTGGCACAAGCATAGGGGCTTTGGGGATTGAATGGCGTTGTTTCCGATTGCGGTGTTTCCAATACCGCTCCGTACATCTCAGACGAACTTGCTTGGTAAACACGCACCTGCTTCTTTTGGTTAAGTATTCGTGCCGCCTCGAGGACGTTCAAAGCGCCAACGCCGTCGGTCATCAGGGTATAAACAGGTTGATCGAAGGAAACTCGCACGTGGCTCTGGGCGCCCAGGTTGTAGATTTCGTCAGGCTCAAGATTCAAAACCAGGTTGGTTAGGGCCTGTCCATCGGTCAGGTCTCCGTAGTGGAGCAAGAGGCCGGGGTTTTCGTGGATATCCTTATAAAGATGGTCAATTCTGCCCGTACTGAAACTGGAACTTCTTCGAACCAGACCATGCACTCGATAGCCTTTTTCAAGAAGTAGCTCTGCAAGGTACGATCCGTCTTGTCCGGTAATGCCAGTAATCAGTGCCGATTTGCCCATCGCTTCCTTCTTTCCTTTCAAGATAGTTCGTCCATGATGTTGCCACGATCGGAACTCAAGCCGATCCGCCGATGCATAGAATAGCAAATGAATCCATCATTGGCCACGCAGGGTGCCTTGTTCGACCCCTTGGAGGAAATCCGAGTAGGTTTTGACTAAGCCGATTTCAAGGTCTGTTTCAGGTCTCCAACCGGTGGAAAAAATGAGACTTGGATCTGTCCTCTTGAGTGGTGTTCCGTCCGGTTTGGACGTATCCAAGTTGAAATCGCCCTTGAAGCCGACGGTAGTGGCAATTGTCTTTGCTAATTCTAAGATCGAGATCTCCTTACCTGTCCCTACGTTGATCCAATCAGGTGGGCAGTCCAAACAAATCAGATGCAATAGGGCCTTTGCGAGATCGTCGACGTAGAGAAATTCCCGGCGTGGTGTCCCGGTTCCCCAAAGAGTCACCGATGGCAAAGCCTGAACCTTGGCATCGTGGATCCTTCGCAATAGCCCAGGGATCACATGGCTATATTCGGGATGGTAATTATCGCCCGGCCCGTATAGGTTCGTCGGCATCGCGCTGTGATAGATCACGCCGAATTGCTTTCGGTAGTATTGGCATAGCTTGAGACCCACAATTTTCGCTAGCGCATAGGCTTCGTTGGTCGATTCAAGCGGGCTCGACAGTAAGCTCGGTTCGACAAGAGGTTGAGGAGCATGCTTGGGGTAAATGCAAGTCGAGCCCAGGAAGAGAAATCTTGAAACTCCGTGGCGATAGGCAGATTCGATCGCGTTGATCGCCATCTTGGTGTTTTGAGAAAGAAACTCGACTGGAAAGCTCGCATTGGCTATGATGCCTCCAACTTTTGCTGCGGCAAAAATCACAGCATCAGGTTTAGTTTCGCGAAAGAAATTTTCGACTTGCTCAGGGTCGCAAAGATCCAACTCTGACCGAGTTCGCAAGACCAACTCCACCTCGGGGAAGTCGTTTTGAACGATCCTACATACAGCGGCCCCCACCATTCCTTGGTGTCCTGCAACGAACATTCGTCGGTAAGGAAACTTCATGTGATTGGAAGGTTTATGGTTCGCTTGACTATGGGTTACGCTGGCGAGCATTTTAGACAGAAATAGGTCAACTAGGAATATAGGGTATGAGCTCAGAAGTGATTCCCGTCGCGATTGAACGGACAAAGAACGAAGAAATCCAAATTCGATGGAGCGATTCGAGTGTCAGTGTGTGGACAGCAAGTGAACTTAGAAAAGCATGCCCATGCGCAACCTGCAAGGAGAAGAAAAAGGGACAAGATCACCAGCAATCGGTATCGGTCCTGCAGGTAATCCCTCTGAACGAAGCGCAACCGCTTCGCGTTGATGGAATGCAACCCGTCGGGAATTACGCATACAATGTGCGTTTTTCCGACGGCCACAGTTCTGGGATCTTCGGATTCGACCTGCTGAAAAAATCGTCGGAAAAGTAAAAAGTAGCCTCACTGGCCGTGGTTCTTGACCGAGTCGTCGAGTTGAGCAAGAGCCCAGCGAGCCGTTTGCTCTAGCGGGTGATTCGCCAAAGTGGCAAAGTGCTTAATGGTGGGTAAAGCTTTGAAAACTCTCATGTTTGCCGCAACAATGATCGCGTTGCGCTGCATCCCTAAAAGTCCAGTTCTGGCAAACGGGGTGTCTTTATAGAGCTTTTCGAAAGAATCCTGATCAAGACAAAGCCAGTGAAGGCAGTCGCTTTTACGATCGATCGATTCATGAGCCATGTCTTGCACAGCAGTTTGGGCCATTTTTTGATTCCAGGGACAAACGATCTGACACATGTCGCAACCAAAGAGCCAAGGCCCAAGTTGCGAGCGCATCGATTCGGGAATCTCGCCTCGATGCTCGATCGTCCAATAACTGATGCAGCGATTCGCATCGAGCACGTAAGGTTCCACGAACGCTTGGGTGGGGCATGCGTCTAGGCAAGCTCTACAAGTTCCGCAGTGGGAGGTCGACTCAAGGCGTTCGGGTGGTTCGTTATCGATCAACTTCGCCTGCGTTAAAACGGCACAAAGGAAAAAATAGCTTCCGATGTCCCGATTCAGGAGCATCGTGTTTTTTCCGATCCAGCCCAACCCCGCTTTGGATGCGAAGTGCCGCTCCAAAAGAGGCGCTGTATCAACCACGACTCTTGAATGGCAATCAGGAAACATTCTTCGAAGCTCCCTGGTCAACGGTTTTAACTTTCGACGAATCCATCCATGATAGTCCTCCGTGGGCATCGCATACGAGCCAATCGTCGGGGATAAATCCGATGATACAAAGCGTTTTCGACCCTGTTTCGTAACAGAATCGGTCCAAGGATGCGATGGATAGGGCAGGGTCAAAAAGATGAGTGTTTGGCAATCCTCCAGCACACCCTTGGGGTTGCGATAAGCATCCATGCGTCGTTTTAGGTAATCCATCGAAGCGTTGTATCCGTGCTCTAACCACTCGCAAAACTCCGGAAATCGATCTGCGTCATCGGCTTGAACAAATCCAACCGACTGAAATCCTTGCTCTCTAGCAAACATCTCGATTTGCGATTTCGCCAACTCGATCAATGCCGCCATCGGATTATCTCTGCAGTCGATTGGAGTCTGTTATCACGGAGGTTAAAATTTGTTATCACATGGACAATTCCTATACTATAGCATCCATCGGATCGGCAAATACCTATAATGGCGCTAACGATCCGATACCCTTCCTTGTCATTTTTCGTGCTTGAGTGCTTTCATGAATAACCGACGTACAGTCCTTGCAATCCTAACCGGTCTGGTTTCCCTACCTTTGGCACAAGAAGGTTTTTCACAAGAGAAGGGCTCCAGTGGCGAACTCCGTCAATCGGAACAAGACGTCCAAGATAGGATGCAGAAGGCCGCAGTTGCCTTTCTTCGACAAAGCCAAGCTCCCGACGGATCTTTTAGCGCCCAAGCTGGTCCGGGTGTTACGGGCCTTGTCGCTTCTGCACTTTTGTCCATCGGCCTACCAGAGGATGACCCGATGGTCAGAAAGTCGATCGATTATTTGCTAAAAACCAAGAAGGACAGTGGAGGCTTACACGCCGAGGGCTCTAGACACGCCAATTACGAGACTTGCTTGGCGATGATGGCGTTCTCGAAAATCAACAAAGACGGGCGGTTCGATCAAGTCCTTGCGGCAGCGCAGAAGTTCGTAAAAGGAGAGCAATGGGACGAGGGTGAGGGGATCAACCCCAAGGACCCTGCCTTCGGTGGCGCAGGCTATGGAAGCAAGTCGCGACCGGATTTGTCAAATACAGCCTTCTTCATCGAAGCTCTTCGAAGCACCGGTGTGGCCGAAACCGATCCGGCAATTCAAAGAGCGCTTGCTTTCGTAAATCGCTGTCAGAACCTCGAGTCACCCGCAAACGATACCCCCTTTGCTAATAAACTCAACGATGGTGGGTTCTACTACACTCCTGCCAATGGGGGAGACTCCATGGCAGGAAAAGACGAAGCTACAGGGGGACTTCGCTCCTACGCCTCGATGACGTACGCTGGTCTTAAGAGCATGCTCTATGCCGGAGTGAGCCCTGAGGACTACCGCGTCAAAGCGGCAGTGAAGTACTTATCGAAAAACTACAGCGTTACGAGCAATCCGGGGATGGGCCCTGCAGGGTTGTACTACTACCTACAGACAATGTCCAAAGCTCTTGGAGTCATGGGCATGGATGCATTTGAAACCCAAGACGGCGTTCGCCTATGGAAAAAAGAGGTATTGGATCAACTTTCTAAAACTCAGAAGGTTGACGGTTCGTGGACTAACCCCGAACCACGATGGATGGAGGGAGATCCGAATCTCGTCACCGCTTATGCATTACTTACCCTAGCGAACTTAAACGCTCGCTGAGTGATTTGGCGATTTCTTTCGCCGCATGCGATAGACCACGAAGCCGATCCCTGTTGCAGATAGCATGATCGATGCAGGCTCAGGCACCGTCGTGTGTCTTTCGAATTGAACGAAAAAGTTCGCGGCATTTCCCGCAACGGTCGACGGAACTGTAAATCCTGAATTCACTTCACCTACAAGCCAAAAATCCAGTCGCTGGTTCAAAGCTAATGAATCATGAATAGCCACGCCGGTGGGTGCATCGATTTTGAACGGAGGCGTGCTGCTGAAACTTCCCGGAATGAAAATAGTCTCTGTTCGGTTTTGCTGAACGTTGGAAACCCTTACACCGGTATCGATCATCCGGCCTTGAGCCAACGCCGTATCGAAATTGGCGTTTCCGTCGCCAGCGTACAATTGCACCCCTGTAGCTTGGGCAAGTGTGATCGCGGCGTACATCGAGTCCATCCGACGGAAGGGACCACCCTCGACACCGTTAAAAAGCCTCCCTAAATACACTGCTCGTCGTAGGGATGTACTTTCCGCGACGCCAGATTGCTGAGCAAAATTGCTGATAATATCTGCCGTTGCTTCGCCCGCCGGAACGATCCATGCAATTGAAAAAACGATCGAAAGGAGCAACGTTCTAGTTAGAACCATTTCCTATACCCTTCGGTTTGTCGGAATTCTTCGGGGTGGTGAATCTCCGCCATGACCTGTGTAGAATCAACGAAAATCCAATACCAAAAATCGCCATGGATGACGGTTCGGGAACAAACCTCAATTCCAACGTGGAGTTAAAATCGGTAACGACAAGGTTCGGAAACCCGTTCGAAAAATCCAAGTAACTGCCGGATGATGGAACCGTGATGGCTTTGAGCGTGTCGCTCGCTAGCCAAACATCGACTCGCTGCTGAGGATCCTGTGAAAGAATCTTTGAGAGCCCTAAACTCTGTTCTTCCGTTAAGTCTCTGAAATCGATCTGCTTTTCAACGATACCTAGGCCAGCCGGGAACAGGTCGAAGGAAATTCGAATATCGGTCTTGACCGCATCACCAGCGATTAAGGCAGCATCTAGATGAGGAAAGTCAGGAGGGTTGTTCTCAATCACCTTTGAGAAGACCAATTGGGGTGCTAAGTCCCCAATCGCTTCAGGCGGGAGTTGAACCCAAAGCTGAATCCTCGCTTGGATGAAATAGATACTATCCAAATCACGGATATTAAAGTCGAACGTGGCTATCCGCGATGCGGATCCTGGGTAAGAAGCATTCGGAAGCTGATCCGCCGAAGTAAGGTTGCCATTGTAATCGATCTTCAGGCCATCTTGCTGAACCGTGCTTAACGCTATCCCAGCATGGCACTGTCCCAAATTTGTATGGCCCCAATGACACAATGTGCCCACCAATACCGTTATACCGGCAGCAAACCGAATCGGATTCATGATGGTCGGTTAATGGTTGGAGGGTTCGGAAGCTTGCGGATTCGAGATGACATCGCGTCAATCCTAGACCGAGCTGCCCTCTGGGCAAGAAAATCAGGGATTCCAAAAAAGAGATTAAGTGCAAACCAAGCAGAATGGGCTGATTGCGAGGATTTTGCCGGCAGGCGCTCTCGTAGCGAGACATCTAGTCGTTAGGCAGGATAGTATCTCTGTACCATTTCGGCCAGGAACAACAAAGATTCCCGCATCTCCTGCATCCCATTCATCCCGTCCTCGATGCTTATCCAGCCTGAATAACCTACTGACGAAAGTCTCTCGAAGATCGCCGGGTAGTCGTTCAGCCCACGCCCCGTGACTCCATGCAATAGCAGTTTCGAATAACCAGCACTCCCCTCAGCCTGTCGCAAATCCTCCAGCGTCGCACCCGGAACCAAGTAGCGATCGCTCGCGTGCATGCTGACGACTCTCCCAAGCACCGCATCGAGAAGTTCTATGGGATCGTCACCGGCCACAACTGCATTGCTAGGGTCATATTGGACACCAAAGTACCTGGATTCCGGAATCCGAGCCAGCAACTGCAAAAAGACATCCTTTTTCTGCGCGAATTCAGGATAAAGCCAAAAACCATCCTTGTAGTGGTTCTCGATCCCTAGCACCACGCCCAGCGATTCGGCCACCGGAAGACAGGCCAATATGCCCTCGGATGCGTAGTCGAGACCTTGCTCAAGCCCGACTTGGGGCCATCTCTGACCGCTTAAAACACGGCAAACCGTACCCTCTCCCCCCAGCTTGTAAGCGACCTCGATCATTCGCTTTTGATAATCGATCGCCGCTAAACGATTCTTAGCCTCCGGATGAGTAAAGTCCGGGGAACAACAAAGCATCGGCATGTGAAAATTGGCACTTTGCAGGGCATCCCGCAATCGCCCTAGAAACCCGTCGTTGAGCTCCCACAGAAACCCTTCGTACATTTCCAAGCCTTCAGCAGGTAATGCCTTAGCCATGTCGATCCAATCGAAAACGCTGATCGTTCTTTTCTGGGAGATTTCTTCCAAGTAGCACTTCGGAAATGCACTGATTTTTGGTCTTTTCAACGCTCTATCCTCAATCTTTCAAATCGAAACATCCGGTTCACACCCCAGCACCTAAAGCCTTAGCCCGATGCAAAACCGTCCTGGAGTATACAACACCTGAAACCTATTCTCGGGAAATCTGAAAACGCACTGTTTGAATCAGATTCCTTAATTCGGCGGTTTGCGTTAGCCATCTAATCACTACAAACCGTCGTCACATCCATCCCTTTTTACCAGTTACCTCCTTTTCCCGAATTTGCTTTCGCTTGTATCCTCCATTTTGCAGAATACACTTGTACAACTTACACGGATCTTTTTCAGATTCATTCCGCTTGGTGCTTCGATGACTAAACTCCAATTCCGATTCCTTTTGGCTTCCACCATCGCATCTTGCTTTGGAGCCTTGGCTTGTTCTTCGGTTGGCTTTGCCCAAGACCCAGCCAATGCACAACCCGAAGCTTTGGCAGTGCCAGCACCCGCTACGAGTGGTCCAAGCGACTCGGTCAACAACGTGGGAAGTCTGAACCACCATCAATGGCTTCATTTGTCCGCCGATGGTTCCTTTTGGGGAACCCTGGGCACTCCTGCCGGTGAAAGTCAGATCCGCCAAAGCGGTGTTGAAATCGCCCTGATTCAGAAGGGGGAACGGGTCGCTTCGGTAACCACTGCCGACGATGGTTCTTTTCGATTCACGGACATCCAACCAGGTGTCTATTCCTTGATCGCACACAATCCAAGCACGTTAGCGCTGATGTCGCTAACTCTGTTGGATGCCACGGCCGGAAAACATCTGCCTACGGGGATTCAAGTACGAACTTTAACTCCAGCAACGGATCGAGTTGTAGCCCTGATTCGAGGTGGCTCGATCCCTCGTGCCCTTGCTCCGATTCAACTCGATAAGGATCCCGTTGGACAAGATCGATCCTTCTTCAACAGCGGTCGCATCGCGATCGATGATGACGGTGGGATCAAAGGGCGGGTTTCCGTCCCAGGCGGTAGTTTCGACATGAGCAACACGCAAATCTACCTGACCCACTCAGGAAACGAAATTGCCAAAACACGTGCCGATCGCGACGGAAATTATCGCTTCGACAACATTCCTCCCGGGAACTACGGGTTCATCGCTTCGGGAACAGCAGGTATCGCCGCGTTGGGATTTGTTGCTGTCGGCAAAGGCTCGGGTGGAGCCGATTCAAGTACATCGATTTCTCAAGACGGGAGCAAGTTTGTCCACGCATCGGTGCAGCAAGATGCGGTACCTGCATTGAACGTTGAGTTGGCCTCTTGCGATTGTTTCGGTGCTCCGATCATGGCTGAAAGCGTTTTGCCACTGGAAGCTGCTTGTTGCCCGCTGCCGATGGCTGGATGCTGTGGCGTCGCCGGAGGTGGCTATGGAGGCGGTGGCGGTGGTGTGGGAATCGGTGGTGGGTTCGGTGGCGGCCTTCTGCCACTTGCTCTCATCGGTGGACTCACCGCTGTGGGTATCGCTGTGGCGGATAACAACAAAGACTCGAACGTCGTTGTTTCCCCAGTTACTCCGTAAGCACCCGTACTGGGTTTTAGAGGGGCCCAAGCTTGATTTTTCCAAAGCTTTGCCCCCTTTGCATGGTTTGAGCCTGTCCGTACGCTACAATCCTAAAAATGTAGCCCAGAAAAAGGCATCCCTCGACGCATTCCTTTCTCAACGTCGGACCATGACAAATCCTCCGCTCAAGCCTATCAGCCTCTTCGTTTTTCCAGCGATCTTTGCCATTCCCGTAGCACTGCTTGCATGCTACGAAATCCAAGCTCAAGACTCAGGATCGGCAAAGCCATCAGTCCCATCCGCCAGTACCACTCGCGAAGCCTCGAAAGTCTATCCTCTCGACGGTGTGATCGATAAGGCGGGAGCAGTTTGGATCGTCGACCGAAATAAGCCAGGGCTTTGGCTCTATCAAGCAGATCAACTCAAACTCGATACGCAAGGGAGCAACAAATTTCGGCAACCCCTCAACGCCGTTCGTTGCCTGGCTGTCTCACCCACTGGTGAAATAGCCCTCGGCGATCCGGCAACGCGTGAGGTCTATCGCAAAGACTCAAGCGGGCAATGGAAAGGTACTGTTAATGCCGTGATTGGAATTCCAGTCGATCTGGCTTTCCTCAGCGATGGAACCCTCCTTGTCGCTGATCTCGAACGACGCGTTTTGTGGAAGCAAAGCACTCCGGGTGCCGCCCCAGAAATTTTAGCCAAAGTCAATCCCAGAGGTGTCTTTGTTGATTCCGCAGATCGGATTTGGGTGATCTCACAAGATGAGAACCAATTGGTCCGAGTTTCAAAGGATGGTCAAGTCGAACCGATCATCACTAAACGCACCTTCGAATTCCCTCATCAAGTTGTCGTAAACTCCAAAGATCAGATTTGGGTAAGCGATGGCTATCGAAAAGGTATCTGGTCTTGGAAACTAGGTGAGGAGCCCAAGCTAATCCTATCTGGCGAACCTTTACAAAACCCCGTAGGCCTTTTTCTCGTCGATGACCAACCCGCCATCGTCGATCCCCATGCTCAAGCTGTCTTCAAGCTGAGCGACAACGGGTTGGTGAAATGGTTCGGAATCGAAAATAAGTAGGATGGACAGCCCCAAAGGGATTCTCATAACGATCGAAGGCTGGGGCGTTAATCTCGCAGGTTGCTATGGCAACTCCTTGCTACCGACACCCAGCATCGATCGGCTTGCAGCCCACAGTGTCGTTTTTGACCAGTTCTGGATGCAATCAATCCATCTGGAACCCAACCTATTGGCCATCTCCAAAAAAATCCAACCCTCACAGTGGTTAGTTGCTACCGATAGCATTCCCGCCGCTTGTATCCTTCGGCAACACGAAGACCTGGATCGTCTGGAAGTCTCCCATGAGGAAACTCAGGAATCCTTCGAACATCTTCTCACCGAGGCTCTCGAATGCTGGATCGAGCAAAGCCAAACGACGCCCTATCTATGGATCCATTCAAGAGGACTAAACGGCCCTTGGGATGCCCCTTATGAGTACAGAAAACTGATGTGCGACTCGGATGATCCAGATCCACCAACCGACGATACGCAACCTGATTTGATTTTAGAGCCAAATTTCGACCCTGATCTTCTCTTCGGGATCGCCTGCGGTGCCGGAGCACAAGCGGTATGCATCGATCAGGGAATCGGTCTGATTCTCCAGTCGCTCAAAGAGCTCGGAATCGATCAACATTGCTGGCTGTCACTAGCAGGTCTCTTGGGCTTTCCACTAGGCGAACACAAACGTGTCGGACTGGGAGTCCATAGCGACCGTTCCAACGACGCTTACTCAGAACGACTCCACACCCCTTGGATCCTCCGCCCGGCCATTGGATATAAGCTTGGGATGCGTACAAGCAACCTGTTGCAACCCTCAGATATGGGCACTTGGTTGGAACAAATATCTGAAGCATCCGAAAACAACGTGCTTGATCTTTTTGCGGCAAAGCCACCGTTGGCATGGGCCAGAGGAAATGATGAATTCGCTGTATTCACGGATCGCTGGAGCGCTAGATTCGATACGCAACAGGATGCTTCCGGCAAGCTATCCCTTGTCGATACTCCCATCGGCGAAGTCTTCTGCTTCCCAGAGGATCGCTGGCAACAAAATGAAATATCGAGCCGAGTTCCAGATGCTTCTTCACTTCTAAGACATATCGCAACAATTCTCGTGGAGCAAATCGAGGACGAACCGATGTCATCCGATCATTTGACCGATTTGCTTTCTCAACTCAGTTCCATTCAAAGATAAATTGCGATCCGAGCGATACGACACATCCATATGCGAAATACCACCAACGCGCTTGTACCTAACCCTACCGAGCCTATCGCTAGGGTCTATATGCCCCGACCTAGTCGGCATCCGAACATCTTTAGAAAAAGAATCGATCGGACAGAAGGCAATCCTCAGCCTGGAGATTGGGTGGCCGTTTATGCAACCGATGTCGATCCGAGTCCTGCAAACCCGAACAACGAACCTGTTCTTTTCGCCTACGGCATTTACAACCCTCGCTCCGAAGTGGCTGTGCGATTGTATTTTTGGCAAAGCCAATTGCCGTCGACCTCTGATTGGGAGTATCTCATCGAGGATGCGATTCGACTAAGACATGAAACACTTCAAATCCCAAAGACGACCAATGCCTATCGAATCATCCACGGAGAATCCGACGGATTCCCCGGCCTGGTCGTCGATCGCTATGGAGATTGCTTAAGCGCAGAAGCATTCAGTCTAGGCATGGCCCAACGCGCTCCGGAAATCCTCGAGCGCATGCACGCCCATCTAGGTACCAAGCACAGTCTGGTCTCCGCCTCACCTCAATTCTCAAGCCAAGAGGGAGGAATTTGGCAGGATACCAAGTCCGATAACTTCCCTCCGTATGCAACCATCGAAGAAAACCAAGTCAAATACCGTATCCACTTCGGCACGGGACACAAAACAGGCTTCTTTTGCGATCAACGTGAAAATCGAGCGATCTTGGCTAGTCATGCGGCTGGCAAAAGCGTTTTGGATGTCTGCTGCTACTCAGGTGGGTTCTCGGTGGCTGCCGCGAAGTCGGGTAAGGCATCTGAGGTCGTCGGAGTAGATTTGGACGAAGAAGCCTTGGTGATGGCAAAGAAGAATGCAGACATCAATGATGTGCGCATCAAATATGTGCATGCCGATGCATTCGCTTACATGCGGGATATGGCAAGAAACAACAAGCAGTTCGATATCGTGGTGCTCGATCCACCCAAGCTGATCCGGTCTCGCACGGAGCTCGAAGAAGGTACCCGCAAACACATCGATCTGAATCGATTGGCAATTCAGTTGGTTCGAAAAGGTGGGATCCTACTGACCTGCTGCTGCGCAGGACTTCTCGATGGGCCAGCTTTCATGCAGGTTGTTCAATCTGCCGCAAGAGCCACAGGTAACAATCCTGACGGCACTCGTTCGCGAGGACGAGTCGTGCAAATCTTCGAAACCCGATCGGCAGCCATGGATCATCCCGTCGCAACCCACTGCCCAGAAACAGGCTATCTCAAAGCCAATTGGTGCCGAGTCCTTTAGCAATCGATTCCATCACCCAGTCGCCGAGCCTCGATCTCAAAAGGATTGTCCCAATAGGGATCCTTGTCTCGGAGCTTGAGCCATAATCCAACACCAAGATACATCGGTACGAATAGCAATCCCCATCGCTCGTACTGATCGACATGGATCCGTTCATGATTCCAAGTGGAATAGAAAGTCTCTCGGTCTTTCGCCAAGATCGCGTGCCCACAGGTCATCGCAGCAGCTCCGCCAAGGATCGGAGCACGAACAAGTATTCGGTTGATGGCTGGCCCCATCACTCCAATCGTCCCTCGGTGAACAAGTAAACTTCGACTGCCCCGAATCGGTATCAAGAAGATAAGCAAGCCAAAGAGCGTGTAGGGCGACGGCCACACGTAACGCCAAGCGATGCACAACCAAGAGAGTAAACGCATCGTCTTTGCTCGATTACTCCGAAGCCTTTCTTTTTGGAAGCAATCCCACAATCAACAAGACGATCGCCAGGATCCCAAACGCCCCCAACGCAGGCCCGTTGGAGTACAGGAAACCATTCCAGCCGTCACCACCCTTGACGAAGTCGGCTGCTTTAGCCTCCCAACCAAGGCTACCAGATAGATCCCATCGCTCGAGCCATTCTTTCTTGAAGTTCAGTAACGAGATCAATACTGCCGCGATCGCTCCTCCTGCGATGTATCCCGAACTCAAAAGCACCGAAGGACTTGAGTCATCCTCCTTGCCCTCGGGAATCCGATGGTACCTGTCGACCAACCAGCGAATCATCCCGCCGACAAAAATAGGTGTCGAGGCTGCCAACGGCAAATAAACGCCGACGGCAAAAGGTAAGCTTGCCACTCCACTGAGCTCGAGCGTGATTGCGATAACAACCCCTAAAAGAACAAGCCCCCAGGGCAAGCGTCGATCGAGAATACCATCGATAATCAACTGCATGAGTACCGTCTTGGGGGCATCGAATTTACCTTGCGATACATCGCGCCCTTGATCGTCTTCCTTGAGACTACCATTGACTGCAGGATCGACAAGATAAACCGGTGTTCCTTGCGCATCAAGCAGATACTTACCCGGTGGTACCGCTTTGTCCGTCTCGGCTCGACCAAGATTAAGTACGTAGTATTCAGTCTTGTCGACCGAATAATCGCCAGATCTTACGCGGCCCTTGGGCAAGCCTGTGGTATCGATTTTAATCTCTTTATAAGCTTCGACAGCCTTTTTGCTGTAGGTGGTGTTGGCTTCGTTCAAGGCCAACAGCACCAATCCCACAACCAAAGCACTGGTGAGCGCTCCGACTAAAATCGCAATCTGCTGAGACCTGGGAGTCGCTCCCACTAAATGCCCCGTTTTGAGAGCCTGAGCCGTACTGCCACCATTCGAAGATGCAATGCAAACCACCCCGGCAACGGTTAGCGCGGTGAGTTTGATTTCTTTATTGATCGCCAGCCAGCCAAACCCGTCGAGCAAAAGTAGGATCAAGCAAGTTAAGAGCAGAGTGGCTACCGTCATTCCCGAGATGGGATTCGAAGACGAGCCTATCTCTCCGGTCAATCGAGAGGCAACCGTGACAAACAGAAATCCAAAAACAACTATCATGATCGCACCGACCAAGCCGGTGAATCCGAAGCCCAGGCCCAACTGCGGTACGGCCATGAGCAAGCAGACGAGGATGATGCTAGCCAGTACAACAAGCGGTATGGGCAGATCCGTATCGGTTCGAAGCTTGTTTAATCCACCGGCCGAGCGGCTGGCAACCAAATCCTTGAAGCTCGTAAAGACCGCACCGAGAATCACCGGCATGGCCTTGATCATGCTCAAGATTCCCCCGGCGGCCACCGCACCGGCTCCAATATAGAGAATATAGAACGTCCGTATATCCTTGCTTTCCATATCGCGAATGAGCTTGGTTCCAGGTTCCAAAGGAACTTCCAAGCCATCTCCAAACGTCACGATCATCGGTGCGATCACCAAATAGGCCAAGACACCGCCGGCGACCATGATACTGGCGATCTTCGGTCCGATGATGTAACCGACCCCAAGCAGACTTGGATTGACCTCCATCGACAACGAAGCCCCCTTGAGCCCAACAACCTTTCCTGCCGATTGAGCAAACAGTGGAACCGATGCCTCGTCTCTCCAGAGCTTGAAAACCTGCATCCCAGCTTGATAGAGGAATCCCAATCCAAACCCCGAAAAGATCATCGATGCGGTCGATCCACCCTTCTCGCCCGCAATAAGCACCTCGGCACACGCTCGGCCTTCAGGAAAAGTCAGCTTTCCATGCTGCTTGACGATGAAGGCTTGTCTCAAGGGAATCATCAAAAGAATCCCGAGCAAGCCGCCAAAGACACCGATGGTCATCACCCGCACGACATCGATATCGAAGCCCAGGAGCAGAAGGGCGGGCATGATAAGTCCGACGGCGAAGGCAAGCGATTCACCAGCCGATCCTGTCGTTTGGACAATGTTGTTTTCCAAAATCGTCGTCTTGCGCAAGCCCGTCATCCAGCTAAAGGCGCGGAACAAGGTGATCGACAAAACCGCAACCGGAATCGACGCCGATACAGTCAACCCAACCTTGAGCACCAAGTAGATCGACGATGCCCCAAAGACGATCCCAAGCAGGGCTCCGATGATCACAGGGAACCATGTCAGCTCGGGAATCCTCGCATCATCCGACACATAAGGTTTGAATTCAGACGGATTGTTTTGCATCAGCGACCTCTAAATCCTCAAACCCCATGAACCAAAACGATGGGCATCTGACCCAGTTTCTATTTCACACCATGCATAAGCTTGTTGACAACCGGTGAGACCACCAGATACAGAAGTCCAAAACCGGCACCCAACCACCAAAGCTGATTGAAGACCGTCGCATACTGATCCATATTGCGCACGACCTCTTCACCATGGCCGCCCTTGCCGCCTTGGGAAGCCAACGCGGCGATCAGACCAGCGAAATAGTTGGCCATCGCTGTCGAGAGAAACCAACCACCCATGGCCATCCCGGTATCACTGGGCTTGGCCAGCTTGGTCACCATCGAAAGCCCGATCGGCGATAGACATAACTCTGCGACCGTATGGATGAGATAGGTAAGTCCCAAGATTGTCCAAGCGACCTTGGCGTTCGGAGCCGTTCCCTTAATCGCCCAAACGAGGACATAAAACCCTAGCCCTACACAGAAAAGTGCGATCGCAAACTTGGCGGGAATCGAGGGGTTTAAGCCTTTCTTGTCCAACCAAGGCCATAGCATCGCAAACAAAGGAGCCAGGGCGATGATGAAGAATGCATTGAAACTTTGGAACAACGAAAAATTGAATGGGGACTCAACAAAGTCCCGTGCGAAAAAATTGAGTGACGAACCAGCTTGCTCAAACAATGCCCAAAACAAAATGTTGGCAACGAACAGAATCATCATCGCGATGTACCGTTGCAACTGAACGGTCTCCCCGCTCTTGATGCCACTGACGACAAAATAGACGATCAATCCAATCATCATCGCTGAGAGTACATAACCCAACAGGGCACTTTGACTCAGCAGCACAAAGATCAACGGAACGATCGCAAGGGCACCTGCCAGGACGACCATCACCGGGCCCATTCCCTCACGACCCTTGGGCGGAACACCAACAGCACCGAGCATCCCCCGTCGGAACTGAAAAATGATGATTCCAAGAATCATCCCGATGGCTGCAGCTAGGAAACCGTACTTTTGTCCGTACCAAACACCAATCATCGAGGCGCAAACGATTGGCGCGAAAAAAGCCCCAGCATTGATCCCCATGTAAAAAATCGTAAAGCCAGAGTCTCGCCTCGGGTCCTGTGGGTGGTACAGCTTGCCCACCATCGACGAGATATTCGGCTTGAACAACCCATTCCCTGCGATCATCACCGAAAGTCCAATCAGGAACATATTCAGATCATTAAAAAGCAGCATGAACATCCCGACGGCCATCAATAGACCACCGAGCAAGATGGAGCGTTGATATCCCAGGAATCGGTCGGCAATGAGTCCCCCGAAAATACCCGTCGCATAGACCAGTGAAGTAGATCCTCCGTAGGTCAGACTTGCCTGTGTCTCTGATTCTTCCTTGGGCAAACGACCAAAAAATGTATCAGCGACATAAACGGCGAGCATCGCTCGCATGCCGTAATAGCAAAACCTCTCCCAAAACTCCGTCGAAAACAGCATCCATAATGAACTCGGATGCCCTAAAAACTCCCCCGTCGGCGGCGCGACATAGCCGTCAGGAAGAGCCTCAGATGGATCGCTATCACTAAGCGGACTACCCTCGTTGCCAAGGGGCGGGTCGTAGGGGTTGTTCTGTTCAGAATTACGGCTCATCCCAAATTCTCCTCGGGCAACACTAACTTACTGGTTATCAAAATATCACTATTGCGAACGATTACGCAGGCACAACGCTCTTCATCTTCTTCAATCCAACCGTGGCGTTCTCCAGCGGGTCAAGCTTCCAATACTCGCGATTGAATAACTCCAACGACAAAACGCCATTAAACCCACTTGCAAAGACGGTCTTAAGCACCGATCCGATCGGTGCGATCCCGTCGCCAGGATAGACTCGATCCGCATCGGTGATCTTGTCCCGAGCCATGTCCGGATAGTCGTTCATGTGGAAGACATGGATCTTGTTTCCTGCAAGCAGCCCAAGGTCGCTGAAATTCGAGCCACCTTTATACAAGTGGTACACATCCGGTAGCACACAAGCATCCGGATGCTGCGCGGCGGCTGCAACATGCAAGACCTCTGAAAGCTTGGAGAGGTTCTTCGAAAAACCCCACACCTCAAGCATAGGCAAACAACCCACGCTACGGCCCAGTTCAAGCAGTGCCCGATAACGCTCGCCGGCAACGTCAAGATTCAACAAGTCCCCATCGACGGCACCGGCTGGTGGGGCCGCGATTCGCTTACCACCCAAGGCTACGACAATCTCCATTTCCTTCTTGGCTTGCTCTAACGCTTTTTTATGAGCACTTGGATCCATCAAAATCCAAGGTGCAAAGGCGATGGCGCTCTCCAAGCTCAATCCCGCATCGCCAATCCGCTTGCGCAAATCCCCAAGACTCCCGCCACCGGCCGTGTACTTGTCCACGTCCCGGAGCCAAATCTCCATCGAGTCATACCCAGCTTTTTGCGCAATCCCAACCTGATCGACGATGGGGATCACTTCCCCATGGATCGTGCTTGTATTCAAACAGTACTTCAATTGAGAAACTCCTATCGGTTTGGCTTGTGCTTCGGAAGGCAGAATCACCGAAGGCCCTATGGCCAGGGCGACGGCTGTCGTGGCTAGTAAATCGCGGCGTGGGATCTGCTGGTTTGTTTTTTCTGGTTGCATCGTTCAATCAAAACGTTAGCGGTCAAACAGAGGCTGACCGAATTGTATCAGATTTTCTCTGGCTCGACGTAAGGTAAAAAGGCCAAGCTGTAGCTGCTTATAACCAATCCCATAAGCCAATCTCCAGCCAAAACAAAATAGCCTATCCCAAGTAGAACAGTTAAAAGGATTCCGAGTCCTCGCAAACTCCGATTGCACAAGCACAACAAACCCGTCGCTTGGAGAAAAACAACTAAAAACCCAAGGATTTGACCGGTGTAACCCCCGCGTGGAATTTTGCCGAGCCAGCCTGAGCCTTGTTCAGAGAGGATCGACAAGGCGGTTCCATCCCACCATGGCATTTGCTGGAACATACTGGCCAAGGACAAGCCTGACCATAAAATCCAATGGACTTGCAAGCAACGCAGCGCAAGATTCGCAAACACACTCGAGGACTCTTCCTTGGCCGCCTCGGCCTGCTTGATCCTCAGGACGGAACCTGGTTCGATCGCAAGATACAAAAGGGCCGCCGACGCAAGTACTTCCGAGGGCAGTGTAAGCCATGGAGCCCGATGATGAATCATGATCAAGCATGCCCATGCTCCTAGCACCGCCCAGCGACCAGCGACACCTGTGAACATCAAGACGCTCGCGACCAAGCCTATGACACAAATGCCTGTAGCTACCGAAGGTGTTGACCACCGGAAGAGCAACGACCAACGATAGTCACTACCCGTTCCAGGCATGCCATCACCGATAAAATATCGTCCCGCATCGAGCCCCAGCCAGCCATCGGCAGAGAGCCATTCGGGCACCCAAAACATGGATATTAGAAAAAGCAGCCCAACCAAAAGACTGAGCAATTGCCGCACGGGATTTGCCGACGACTTGGCGACCGGATGAAACCAAAATCGCGTCCATGCCCGAGGCGCATCGGACAGCGACTTCCTAAGGTTTTTGGTGAAAGTTCGCTGCACTTAAGGGTTCCTGTCGAGCGAATCTAGGTGGACTAAGGCTTGGCCTGTTGCGATACCGGTACAGTACGTGTCGATTCAAGCTCCGGAACAAGTGTCAGTTCACCGCTTGATAGCGGAATGATGGTCGCTTGGTAAAGCAGAACATTCTGCGGTGATCCAGGCTCGATAGCCGTAAAACGAATCTGTTCAAATTCCAACCCTTGGGCGCGTGCACGACGAACCAACGATAGTGCGATTTGTCCCAATCCCTCGTCATCCTCGTTGACTGCCAAAGCCCCGGCGAGTTGTGCCAATCGCTTCCATCGCACGTCTGACGTTGACGAATCGATCCACGCATTCCATGTTTTGCTGGTGCGCTCGAGGCGGTAATCAATCGTCACAGGCTTTTCGTAAGCCTCAGAGCCGATCACCGACATCGGTAGAAGTTCGGTGTACCAACCCAAACCAATCAGATACGGGTGAAATTTCTCGATGATCTGGTCAGCCAACGGCATACGGTGGAGGCTGTTGTTGGAAAAGTAGACCAAGGCAATCAGAGAAAAATGCAGGATCAAAACCATCGAAACGATCAGCTTGATCCAAATCGGCCAAGGCTCCTTCGGCGCACTTACAACTTCCGACGGACCTGTTTGGTTGGATAGTTTTGAACCCATCAAATTCTGAGCATTCAAACGGTAAACAATCAGAAAACAACCGCTTTCGCAGCCCCAGGTTTATTCCTGGTTGTCGACGAACCGTGCCGGTTGGGATATCGTAATCGGAAACTTTCATTGCAAAAGGTCGCTTGAGCACTCCTCGAACGATTCCGCCGCTTTATTCGTTCACGATTATGGCCGATTCGAACCAAAATCCACTACGTCCGGTATCCCAAAGTCCAAGCTTTGCATCCCTGCGAGCGGATGCCATTGTCTCGCCCGACGATGCTCCCATGGTCTCTGAACTGACGAATATCCCGTGTTGCCCAGTTTGCGGTGCCGCTTTGGTTGAAATCCGAGCCAAATACCATTGCAGCCGATGCCACCGCATCTGCGAGACTTGTTGCGAAGGGGGACGGGGTTAAGCCTTGACGCTTTGAGGCTTGAGCCCATAGACTCTAGTCCTTTTCCACTCACTTTTTTCAGGATCTATCCGTGCCAGCGACTTGCGTAATCGGTCTGCAATGGGGTGACGAAGCCAAAGGTAAACTCGTCGATCTGCTTGCTCCAAACTATGATGTTGTGGTTCGATACCAAGGTGGAGCCAACGCCGGACACACGGTAGTCACCGGTAAAGAGGTCTACAAACTTCACCACGTTCCCTCGGGTATCCTTTCGGGCCATATTCAAAATGTCATCTGCCCAGGGGTGGTCATCGAGCCGAACATGCTCATCAAGGAGCTTACAGGTCTCGAAGCTCGAGGGATCGAACCTCGCAGGAACCTGAAAATCAGCGAGCGGGCTCACGTCGTCATGCCTTGGCACATGATCGAAGACCAAGCGATCAACAAAACCGTCGTCAGTGGCGAAAGCATCGGAACGACCAACCGCGGCATCGGCCCTTGTTACCGCGACAAGGTAGGCCGCACCCATGCAATCCGCATGGCTGACTTGGTAAGCCCTACTTTACCAAGTCGCATCCGTGAAATCGTTCAAGCTAAACGATCTTTACTGGCACCCCTGGCAAGCCAAGAGGATCTCGATCAACTCGATGCGGATCGCATCACAACGCTTTGCCAAAGTTGGGCCGAATCGCTCGGGAGCATGATCTGCGATACGACCTATTTCCTCCATGACCAACTCGATGAAGGAAAGAAACTCCTGATGGAGGGAGCCCAAGGCTCACTGCTCGATATCGATCACGGCACTTTCCCATTCGTCACCAGCAGCAATGCTTCAGGTGTTGGAGTTTCAAGCGGATCGGGCATCCCCCCCAGAGCGATCGATCGGATGATCGGAGTCGCCAAGGCTTATTCGACGCGAGTCGGAGGCGGACCATTCCCAACCGAATTGCTCGATGCGACAGGGAACAAGATTCGAGAGATCGGTCGCGAATACGGCACAACCACCGGTCGACCTCGACGATGTGGATGGTTCGATGCTGTCGCGGTTCGTTACACGGCCAGACTCAGCGGTGCGAATTATCTATCCCTGATGATGCTCGATGTGCTGAGCCACTTTGATGAACTCAAGGTTTGTACAGCTTACGAACTCGACGGCCAACGTATCGAACGCCTTCCAAGCCAAGCCGACGTGCATCGTCGTTGCCAACCGATTTACGAAACGCTTCCGGGTTGGAACAAGGACGTAACCCAAGTCCGTTCGATGAAGGATTTCCCAAGCAATGCACTCAGGTACATGGATCGGATCTCCGAGCTCGTTTCTGTCCCACTAGGTGTTGTTTCGGTTGGCCCAGACCGCGAGCAGACGATCTTCCTTATCTAATCGTTCAGGCAAGGTCATATCGATGGGTATCTTCGGTCGAAAGAAACGAGACGCAAGCCAAGCTTTCTCGCTCGATACAGTCGATCGAAATCGAATGCCAAAACATGTTGCCATCATCATGGACGGCAACGGGCGCTGGGCAAAGTCAAGAGGATTGCCTCGAATCGAAGGGCATCGCCAAGGTGCCAACTCCGTCGAAGAAGCTCTCACGGCATGCGGAGAACTTGGAATCCCCTATCTTACTCTGTACTGCTTCTCGCATGAGAATTGGAAGCGCCCCCCTGACGAACTCGAATTCCTCATGGGCTTGCTAAAAACCTACCTGATCAATCAAACCAAGCGATTGATCGATCATGGAGTTCGATTGGAAGTCATCGGACGACGCGATGGTCTGGGAAAGGAAGTGCTCGATGTCATGGAGCAAGCCATCGAGCGATGCAAAGGTGGCACCAAGCAGACACTCGTGCTTGCCATCAATTACGGTGGTCGTCAAGAAATCGTCGATGCGGTCAAAGCGATTGCAATCGATGCTACTACCGGCAAAATCAGCCCCGATTCGATTTCCGCGCAGACCATTTCCGAACATCTTTACACAGCAGGTATGCCAGATCCCGATCTGTTGATTCGAACCAGCGGTGAACTCAGGATCAGCAATTTTCTCTTGTGGCAGATCAGCTACAGCGAAATATGGATAACCCAAAAGGCTTGGCCGGAGTTCGGAAAACCTGAGCTTTACCAGGCCGTCGCGGATTACATCAAGCGTGATCGACGATTCGGGGGATTAACCTAAGTTCCTTGGCTCAATGTTATGCACTACCCATCTCTGGTTGTCATCGGAATTGCATGCGTGGGTCTTGCGATTCTTTGCGTGCAGTTGTATCGATCAAGGTGTAGCTTGCAGGAACAACTGGTTGATGCAAACAAAGATCACTACGATGCCAGGCACGATGATCTCACCGGGTTACTCAATCGCAGAGGATGGAACGAAGTCGTGCGTCGGACGCTAACACCGGAGACAACACAGGACTCTCAAGAGGTCTTATCTGACAAACCGTGGTCGTTAGCGATTTTTGATTTAGACCAATTCAAGCAGATCAATGATCGGTATGGACATGGTGTCGGCGATCAAGTGCTTGTGGAGTTTTCGAAAAGACTGCAGAGTGCTTTTGGGAGAAACACACTTGTGTGTGTCTCAAGGCTTGGGGGAGAGGAATTCGCAGTCTTATCAGGCCAAGCACCCGAGGCACTTGCGCGGGACGCCCAACACTTTATCGAGGGACTTCAAACCGAGCGTGCCGCTATCGCTAACGTTGATATCATCATTCGCTGCAGTGTCGGAATCACACAATATGTGCATGGTGAAGAACTAGCGAGCTGGATGGAAAGAGCCGACAAGGCGTTGTATGAATCCAAGCATAAAGGCGGTAATCAAATCCGTTGTAGTTACCCCACAAACTAGGGTTTGACTTGCGAATACCACGAGTGTGACTTGACCAACTCTGCGAACTTTTCCAAATCG
>JBJSXX010000210.1:0-29853 GCA_046086605.1 Pirellula sp.
GGGGGTATGGATCCTGGAGCCGGAGGATTGGGTGGGGGGATTGGCGGCGGTATCGGTGGCCCGGGTGCTGCAGGTGGTCCTCCAAGTGGAATCGGTGGTCCCGGGGCTGGTGGTGGCGTAGGTGGCGCGGGTATCGGAGGCCTGTAAAACAAACGAGAGAAAGATTCTTCAACTACAAATTGGACAAAATCTCGATTTGTAGTTGACGGACTTTCCCATCCACAATACGATCTTGCTCCCTTCTCGCCTGAGAAGGCTTGTTTGAGCGTGAAGCGTTCGAAGAGTATTTCGAAAAAGCCTTTTGCGCGTTGAGAATAGCTTTAGATGAGGTAGGTTACTGTGTCAGGATCGCACGAAGTTATCAGGATACGTATGGAAGCTTATGACCATGCGGTCTTGGATCAAAGTGCCCTCGAGATTGTCGAGACGGCTAAGCGGACGCACTCTGAGGTGCATGGTCCGATCCCGTTGCCGACAAGGATTGAGAAGTACACAGTTCTTTCTGGTCCGAACATTGACAAAAAAGCACGTCAGCAGTTTGAGATTCGGACTCACAAGCGTTTGATTGACATCAAGCAGGCCACAGCCAGGACGATCGAGGCGCTCAACAAATTGAGTTTGCCAGCAGGTGTTGACATTAAAATTAAGGCAACCTCTCGGTAGATGGTTGTCTGATGTTGTCCTGGTGAAGGTTTTTTTCCTCAAAGGTTTTCCTCGTATGGTACGGATGTGCCGGGGGTAACCGCTAACGGTGTTAGCGTGTCCTTCGGTGCAACGATGCACGGAACTGAAACATGAGAAAAGGTATCCTAGGCCGCAAAGTCGGCATGACGCAGGTATTTCAGCCCGATGGTAGCATCGTGCCTGTAACGGTCATTGAGGCGGGGCCTTGTAAAGTGTTGCAGGTCAAGACCGTGGATCGTGACGGCTACGATGCAGTCCAATTGGGGTTTCTTGATAAGCCGCGTCGTTTGGCTTCTCGCTCTGAGCGAGGGCACATTGCAAACATTTCCAGCAAGCGAGCATCGAAGCTTCAGAAAGCCGGTTTGGCTTTGGCGCCGAAAGCTGACGGCGAGCCTAAGAAGTTCATCAAGGAGTTGCGAGGCGATGCAGGGATGGCTGTTGGTCAAGATGTGATGGCCAATGTGCTCGACGGGGTGAAGGCTGTTGATGTGACGGGGATCTCGAAGGGTTGTGGGTACTCGGGTTGGATGAAGAGGCACAACTTCAAAGGTCAGCGAGCCACTCACGGTGTCAAGAAGGTGCACCGACATCCTGGTGGTACAGCCGCTGGTACTTATCCTGGCCGAGTTCGCAAGGGCAGGAAGATGGCTGGTCACTACGGGGTTGATCAAGTCACCATGCGAAATCTCAAGTTGATCAAGATTGATTTAGAGAACAATTTAATTCTGGTTCATGGCCCGGTGCCTGGCCCTGCGGGCGGCTATGTGGTTGTTCGTGAGACAAACAAAGTCAGCTAGTGGTGCAGGTTTAAAAGGGTTGCTAGGAGAATCGGTAGAACAAGAATCATGGTAAAGCTTCCAGTTTACGATCTGTCAGGAAAGCAAGTCGGAGATTACGACATCGATCCGTCTGCGATCGCACCAAAAGTCAATAAGCAGTTGTTGCACGACGCGGTCGTTATGTATCTTGCGAATAGTCGCCAAGGTAGCAACAAGACCAAGACACGCGGCGAAGTATCTGGTTCGACCAAGAAGATGTATCGTCAAAAGGGGACTGGTAATGCTCGGATGGGTGCCAAGCGAACGCCAGTGCGTCGCGGTGGTGGCCACGCAAACGCCCGTCAGCCCAGGTCGTATTATTACCGGTTGCCTCGCAAGGCGGTTCAAGCGGCAACCCGTATGGCTCTTGCAGCCAAGCTCGGTTCGGCCGAGTCGGTGGTTGTGATCGACCGTTTGGCAATGGATGCACCGAAGACCAAGGCTTTGGCTGGAGCGTTCAAGGCTCTGGGGTTAGAGGGTGTAAGCAAGACTCTCGCTACTGCTTCGCACGATCGGAACATTTATCTTAGCGGTCGGAACATTCAGGGGTTGACGATTAGCCCTGTGAGTGACCTGAACGCCTTGAGTATTCTTCGTCCTCGCAAGTTGGTTGTAACGAAGGATGCTTTGGATTGGATTAAGAACCACACCGTAAGTAAGAGCAAATAGAAATGGCAAAGCAACCTCCTAAGACCTCGATGGTCTTGACACCTCACCAGATCGTTTATCGGCCTTTGGTGACCGAAAAGGGTGTGCACAAGGCAACTCGTCAAAACAGATATGCGTTTGAAGTCAGTCCGCTGGCGACCAAGACGCAGATCAAGCATGCGATCGAGGAATTGTTCAATGTGAAGGTTGAAGCTGTTGCGACACAAAATCGCAGCGGCAAAGCTCGGCGGTACCGAGCACGAGCCGGGGTTACCAAAGCTTGGAAAAAAGCTGTGGTCAAGCTCGGTAGTGAGTACAAGATCGATTTCTTCTAGGCTGTAGGGTCATTGGAAACGAGCAAACTAGGAAACGAGTAACGGATCATGGGCATAAGAATTCACAAGCCAACGTCGCCTGGACGAAGAAATTCGTCGACGAGCGACTTTGCAGAGCTGACACCTGGAGCAAAACCAGAGAAGGGGTTGCTCAAGCGCCAGAAGAAAAAGGGTGGTAGAAACAATCAAGGTTTCATCACTTCGAGGCACCGAGGTGGCGGACACAAGCGGATGTATCGAGTGATCGATTTCCGCAGAATCAAAGATGGCATTCAAGCGACCGTCGACTCGGTTCAATACGATCCAAACCGAAGTGCTCGGATTGCATTGATCGTCTACGCCGACGGTGAGAAGGCTTATATCATGGCCACCGAGGGGATGAAAAAGGGTGACGTTCTTAGGAACGGACCTGACGCTCCTCCAACGGCAGGCAATTGTTTACCGCTTAAGAACATTCCTCCTGGGATGGATGTTTGCTGTGTCGAGATGACTCCAGGGCGTGGAGCAGCCTTGTGCCGCTCTGCCGGTTCTTCTGCGGTGCTGATGGCACGCGAGGGTGGCTGGGCGCAGTTGCAACTCCCGAGTGGCGAAGTTCGTCGGGTACCGAGTCAAGGTCGTGCGACGATCGGAAAGATGGGGAATTCGGAACACGATGCGATTCGTATCGGCAAGGCTGGTAGGAACCGTTGGAAGGGTATCCGTCCTCACGTTCGCGGAACGGCGATGAATCCTCACGATCACCCGCACGGTGGTGGTGAAGGTAGAACAAAGGGTGGACGGCATCCAGTCAGTCCAACCGGCAAGTTGGCTAAGGGTGGCTTCACCCGTCGGCGTCGCAAGCCGAGCAACGCGTCGATTATTCGTCGACGCAAATCGGTACGGTATGGTCAGTTGAAGTTGAGATAACGATCAGGGGTAGATAGAAGATGGGACGTTCGACAAAAAAGGGGCCATACGTAGACCCGAAGCTTTTTGAGAAGTTGCAAAAAGCAAGGTCTATCAACAGCAACCAGCCGATTAGGACTTGGGCACGTCGTTGCACGATTGTGCCAGAGTTTGTCGGTGCGACGTTCGAAGTTCACAACGGCAAGGCGCACATCAAGGTTTTCGTTACCGAAGACATGGTGGGCCATAAGCTTGGTGAATTTGCTCCCACCCGGACATTCCGTGGCCACGGCGGTAAGGGTGGCAAGAAGTAGAGTTTCAAGCGGCGTGAGCCCAGGAAAACAGGATTAAGATTATGCCTTATCGAGCAACACACAAACACGCAAGAATCAGTGCACGCAAGGTGCGTCCGCTGGCGAATTTGGTGCGCGGTAAATTTGCTGACGAAGCCTTGGAGATCCTTCGATTCCAACCTCATCGTGGCGCGAGGATGTTGGAGAAGGTCATTCTAAGTGCCGTTGGAAATGCTCAAGACACTGAGCAAAACAGCGGTGAGTCGTTCAGCGAAACCGAGTTGGTCGTCGTCGACGCAAGGATCGATGGCGGGCCGATGTTCAAGAGGTTTCAACCAAGATCGCGTGGCCAGGCCTTCACGATTCTAAAGCGTACTAGTCATATATCGGTGGTTCTCAAACGGCTGGATGAGCTGTAGGAAGTAAAGAGCATGGGACAGAAAGTAAATCCTGTTGGCTTTCGAACCGGCATCGTCATGGGCTGGAAGAGCCGATGGTATGCCAGCAAGAAAGAGTTCGCGGAGCTTTTGGTAGAAGACCAGAAGATTCGCAACTTCATCAAGAATCACCCGACCAAAACAGCGTATCGCGAAGCCGGTATCGATCGGATTGAGATCGAGCGGACGCGAGATGAGGTAAGGTTGTACGTATTTGTTGCGAAGCCTGGATTGCTTATCGGCAAGAAGGGCACAGAGATCGAAATTCTCCAAGAGGAGCTTCAGAATCTCATTGGGCGAAGAGTCAATTTGAAGGTTGAAGAAGTTTATCGACCTGAGATTCAAGCTCAATTGATTGCAGAAGACATTGCCAAGCAGTTGGCCAAGCGGGCAAGTTTCCGTCGGACGATGAAACGTTCGATTGAAACGACCATGGATGCCGGAGCCAAGGGGATCAAGATCCAGCTCTCAGGGCGTCTGGGTGGAGCGGAAATGGCTCGTTGCGAAAAGGCCAACGCGGGTGCGTTGCCGCTGAGCACGATCCAGGCCAAGATCAGTTACGGTTTCGCCGAAGCTTCGACCCCGCAAGGGAATATCGGAGTACAGGTTTGGGTAAATCAAGGTTCCTACGCGGGAGACAACAACGATGGCGCTGATGCCCAAGCGGGTCAAGCACCGAAAAAGCCAAAGAGGACGTATAAAAGGTAACGCGACACGCGGCAACAAGGTCGTCTTCGGTGACTTCGGACTCCAATGCCTCCAAGGTGGATGGATCCGAGCCCAGACGATTGAAGCCGGCCGTATCGCAGGCAATCAATACGTTCGTGGCGAAGGCCGATTGTACATTCGGATTTTTCCGGACAAGCCTGTATCTTCCAAGCCGCTAGAAACGCGGATGGGTAAAGGTAAGGGGGAGCCGGAATACTGGGTGGCAGTCGTCAGGCCAGGTACAGTTTTATACGAACTCGGGGGAGTGACTGAGCAGCAGGCGAAAGTTTGTTTTGCTCGTTTGGCAGCCAAAATGCCCATTCGTGTGCGTTTGGTTCGTCGACGTCCTGCCTAGGTTTTCGTCGGTGCGTTTTGTGTCGGTTAACAGATTTCGATTACTTTTTGTTTGAATAGCTAAGTGGATTCATGAAGGCTTCAGAATTGAGAGAAATGAGCGACGAGCAATTGGAGCTCACGGCTGTTGAAGCGGCAGAGACATTGTTTCGGTTGCGGCTGCAAAGCCAAACCGATCGAGTGGATGTACCGACCCAAAACAAGAAAAACAGACGGCTGATCGCTCGGGTCAAGACGATTCAGACTCAGCGAAGCAAGGCGAACAAGGGCTAGTGAGAGTCGGGACTTTCACAGCACTAGACAAGACAAAGGCATACGAACAGAGGTAAACGGAACATGGCACGCAGAATTCTCCTTGGGGTCGTTAAGAGCGATCGAATGAACAAGTCTCGACGGGTCGAGATTGAACGATTTGTTCGACATCCGAAGTACTCGAAGATTGTTCGGCGCAAAACCGTTTGTCACGTTCACGATGAAGGGAACGTCTCGAAGGCTGGGGATAAGGTAGAGATCGAAGAGTGCCGGCCGATGTCCAAACTCAAGCGTTGGACACTCGTAAGGGTTGTCGAAAAGAACAACGATGCTGGGATCGCCGACGTTCAAGCACAGTCCCAGGCATAACTTCAGTAGACCAAGTTGGTTTGAGAGATCAATAGAACATGATTCAGCAAGAAACTCGATTACAGGTCGCCGACAACAGCGGAGCACGCGAAGTGATGTGCATCAAGGTGTTGGGTGGCACTCGCCGTCGTTATGCAAGTCTAGGTGACGTTATTATTTGTTCGGTCAAGAGCGTCATACCTGGATCTGATGTCAAGAAGAAGGCAGTTGTTCGGGCGGTGATCGTGCGAACAGCACAGCCAGCAAGACGAAATGACGGCAGTTACGTCCGATTCGACAACAACGCGGTGGTGTTGGTCGACAAAGATAACAATCCCAGGGGAACACGGATCTTCGGTGCGGTCGCTCGAGAACTCCGTGAGAAGAGCTTTACCAAGATAGTCTCGTTGGCGAGTGAGGTGGTTTAGTCATGCTGATTAAAGTATCCGATATGGTTGAGGTGATTGCAGGGCGAGACAAAGGCCTTCGAGGCACTGTTTTGTCGGTTGATCGCGAAAACAACAAGGTTGTTGTTGAAGGGGTCAATCGAGTGCTCAAACACGTCAAGAAGTCACAGCGGAATCCCCAAGGTGGCCGGCTTTCGAAAGAGGCACCTTTGAATGCTTGCAAGGTGATGCTGGTTTGTCCGAAGACCAGTAAGCCCACGCGATTGGGGGTCAGAACTGCTGCGGATGGATCCAAAGAGCGTTTCTGCAAGAAATCGGGCGTGAGCCTTGGAGTGGTATCGCCTGCAAAGCGTACCAAGACGGCGAAGTAGAGAGTCAATTCACAGGTTTAATCGATTGAAGAAGGTTTTGAGGAATTAACGCGATGGCGCCTCGACTACAACAGCACTATTACGAAAACATTCAGAAGCAGCTCGGCGAAGAGCTCGGCATTAAGAACGTTTTTGCGATCCCCAAGGTCGAGAAGATCTCGGTTAATATGGGTGTCGGCGAAGCCATGCAAGACAAGAAAGTCTTGGAGTTGGCTGCAGAAGCAATGGCAGAAATCACCGGTCAAAAACCGGTCCTGACGTTGGCTCGCAATTCCATCGCAGGATTCAAACTGCGAGAAGGGGTTCCGATCGGTTGCAAAGTAACCTTGCGGGGAGAGCGTATGTACGAGTTCCTTGACCGGGTTATCAGTATCGTGTTGCCTCGGGTGAGGGACTTTCGCGGGGTCAGCAGAACGGCTTTCGATGGCCACGGTAATTATTCGATGGGTATGAACGAGTGGTTGGTGTTCCCAGAGTTGAGCAACGACAAGTTTGCGAAGGCTCAGGGACTCAACATCACGATCGTGACGACTGCTCGAAGCAATGACCATGGTCGGAGATTGCTGGAGATGTTTGGGATGCCCTTTAGAGTTGCTAAGAAGAAATCTGCTTAGTGGGTCGAGTTGGGTTAGTTCCCAGTGTGTGGGAGTGGTTTCGAGTAAATTCATAACTTTGTTTTGATTGGAAGAGCGAACCGGTGGCAAGCAAAAGCAAAATCGCAAAGGCGAATCGCGAGCCTAAGTTTTCGACGCGGCGAGAGAATCGTTGCAAACTCTGCGGACGCCCCAGGGCCGTGTATCGCAAGTTTGGCATATGCCGAATTTGCTTCCGCAATTTGGCTGACAAAGGTCTGATCCCTGGTGTACGTAAATCAAGCTGGTAGGGCGGGGTAGTTTAAGATGATCAATGATCCAATTTCAGACATGCTGACTAGAATCCGGAACGCAATCCGTATCGACCGTACGTTTGTGGATGTTCCTATGTCGAATTTACGCCGGAGCGTCGCGGACGTTCTAAAGCGTGAAGGTTACATTTGGGATTACTCCGAGGTTGAAGCAACACCGGGTAAGAACCTACGCATTGAGCTCAAATATGGGCCCAATGGCGAGAAGGTGATCCAATCGGTTCGTCGCGTTAGCAAGCCAGGTCGAAGGGTGTATGTCAAGTGCACCGAATTGCGTCCAGTCCTCAATGGTCTGGGGATTTCGATCGTTAGCACCTCCAAGGGGGTTTTTAGCGATCGCGAAGCTCGGCAGCACAAGTTAGGCGGCGAAGTTCTCGCCGAAGTTTGTTAATTCATTTTTGCATTTATGGAAGACTGGTTGGTGTCCCAACCAAACATTCCTGGAGAAGTTTCAATGTCGCGAATAGGTCGCAAACCAGTAGAGATTCCTGCCGGTGTGAAGGTAAGTCTCGATGGCAACACGGTCAATGTCGAAGGTCCGAAGGGCAAACTAGCCTTTACCCACCGAGACGAAATCCAGGTCCAAGTTGCCGAGGATGGAAAATCGGTCAATGTGGTTCGAGGCAGCGAAGTTCGAACCGTCAGGGCGCTTCACGGTCTGACACGTGCATTGATTAACAACATGGTTGTGGGCGTAAAGACCGGATACGAAAAGAAACTTGAGATTCAAGGGGTTGGTTATTTGGCTTCCGTCAAGGACAACGTTTTGACGTTGCGTGTCGGCTATGCGAACGAACTGAAGTTACCGATTCCTGCGGGAGTGACGGTCGTTTGCCCGGATAACACCCACATCAATGTCTCTGGGTGCGATAAGCAAGCGGTAGGGCAGTTTGCTGCCTACGTGCGTTCGACCAGGAAGCCTGAGCCTTACAAGGGCAAGGGTGTTCGCTATGTTGGCGAAGTGGTCAAGATCAAACAAGGCAAGAGTGCGACCTAGTCGCTTGGTAAGTGATGCTTCGGCAATCGGAACAACGGATACGAGGTTGAAAAGTGGACATTCGCAAAGTAGTCGATGGACAAAGAGAGCGTCGGGCTTACCGAGTTCGCAAACGGGTGCGAGGCACTCCGGAGCGTCCTCGATTGTGTGTGTATCGATCGTTGCAAAACTTTGGATGCCAAGTGATCGACGATGTATCGGGCAAAACGATTTGCTCGGTTTTCTCGTCGGAAAAAGGATTGCGGGGCCAAATTGGTTACGGTGGCAACTGCGATGCCGCCGCCAAGCTTGGGAAGATCCTTGCAGAGCGAGCATCAGCCAAGGGGATCAAATCCGTCGCGTTTGATCGGGGTGCCTACAAATATCATGGTCGCGTGGCAGCCTTTGCTGATGCGGCTCGGGAAGCGGGATTGGATTTCTAATCCATACAAATTCAAAGAACCAAGCGAGTAATCTATGTCAAACGAATCGATGCAAGGCGATGCTCAGATCGACCGCGTTCTGAAAATCAAGAGATGCGCTGCGGTGGTCAAAGGTGGCCGTCGTTTCAGCTTTGCCGCCCTAGTAGTGGTCGGTGATGGTAGGGGCAAGGTCGGCTACGGCTATGGAAAAGCCAACGAAGTTCCGCCCAGCGTTGCCAAAGCTCAAAAAGCTGCGGGACGTGCGATGCTTCAAGTTCCAATCGTCAACGGAACCATTCCGCATGCCGTCAGCGGCCGATTTGGTGCAGCTCACGTGCTCTTGATGCCTGCAAGCCCTGGTACGGGGATCATTGCCGGACAAGCCGTCCGATCGGTTTGTGAGGCGTTGGGCATTCAAGACATCCTTACGAAAAGTTTCCGGTCGAACAATCCGACCGTTTTGATCAAAGCGACCTTCGACGCGTTGTCGAAGTTGCGAACACGCGAAGACGTCGAGCGACTTAGGGGAGTGAATTTGTCATGAATTTAGAAGAAGTCAATGACGGCATCGTAGGCAACCGTCCTCGCAAAAGGATTGGTCGAGGAGTCGGTAGCAAGACGGGTAAGACTTCCGGACGCGGTCGCGATGGTCACAAGTCGCGAAGTGGCTACAGTCGCCACCCGATGTTCAGTGGAAGCGATACTCCAATTTACATGCGGGTTCCCAAACGAGGCTTTCATAATAAATTCGCAACCGAGGTTGTCGGTGTAAACGTTGGTGCGTTGAACGATGCCTTCGAGGATGGTGCTCAAGTCACACCCAGTGATATTCGCCATCGCGGAGTTGTGAAGGTTCGGTTCGACGAACTGAAGATTCTCGGCGTTGGAGAGGTGACCAAGAAGTTGAATTTGGTCGTCACTCGAATCAGTCAAACAGCCAAGGAGAAGATCGAAGCTGCTGGTGGATCGGTCAAGATCGTTGCAGCCAAGCGAACTCCAAAGCAACGGGTGGCGGAGTCGAAGGCAAAGACTTAGTCATTTGCCTCGGTCCTTATGCCCCACCCCAATAAGTCAATTGGCTGACGTCGCCTAGGTGCCGTCAGCCTTTGTTTTTGTTATACTTCACACGGTTTAGTTGTTTGTCGTTCTCGATCCAGGGACATTGGAAACATGTTTGAAAAACTGCGGGTCGTGTTTTCTATCCCAGAACTTCGTCAAAAGATTCTTTTGACGCTTTTTCTGTTGGCTGTATATCGCATTGGGTATCACGTTCGCCTGCCTGTCCTCAAATCGGATTTGATGGTATTCGGCGAGTTGAAGAACTTCATGGACAAGGTCGCTGTTTTTTCGGCGACGGATCTTCGAAGCTTGACAATTTTCGGACTTGGACTTGCCCCATACATATCTGCCTCGATTATCTTCCAGTTGCTTGGAACCGTTTGGAAGCCTATCGAGGATTTGCGTAAAGAAGGTGCGGCAGGGCGCAAGAAGATCAACGAGTACACTAGGTACTTGACCGTTTTAATTTGCGTTTTGCAAAGCTGGGTTTACTTGAGCTTTACCGTTGGACCTCAAGACTCCCCCGCCTCTTCGCAATTCTTCGGCAACAACTCAAGTAGCCTTTCGCTCGGCTGGCAAATCACCTCGGTTGCGATCATGACTGCTGGTTCGATGTTTCTGATGTGGCTCGGAGAGCAGATCGATGAGTACGGAATCGGAAACGGAATTTCTCTTTTGATCATGGCGGGTATTTTGGCTCAGATGCCTAAAGCTCTCTGGGATTTGCGTCAAAACGTTTCCAGTTCGCTCACAGGTAATTCTGGCACCACGATTGGCCCAGACGTTTTGGTGGTGTTGGCGGCTTTGTTTATCGCGGTGGTCTTTGGGGTCGTCTTTATTACCATGGCCCAACGTCGTATCGAAATGCAAAGCGCCAAGCATGTGCGAGGTCGGCGTGTGTCGGGTGGAACCAAACAGTTTCTACCCCTGAAAATCAATCAGTCAGGTGTGATGCCGATTATCTTTGCAAGTAGCTTTTTGATGATCCCCGGTATGCTCTTTGGGATCTTGGCGCAGTCTTTTATGCGAGGCGAAGGATTCTGGCAGACGCTTGCTAGTTGGAGCCAACAAGCTGCCTCGATGTTCAATGGGGGATCATCATTTACCTACAACGTGTTGTACGTGCTACTGATTTTCTTCTTTTGCTTCTTCTGGACATCGATCATGTTCAATCCCAAGGAAATGTCCCAAAACCTTCAGGATTCTGGTGCATTTATTCCTGGGTATCGACCCGGTAAGCGAACCGCAGATTACCTCGAGAAGGTGATGCTTAGGATCACCTACGTGGGTGCAGCCTTCTTGGCCATCATCGCCATTGTTCCAACAATCATCACCTCACAATTCGGCGTTTCCTTTACGGTTGCCGCGTTCTACGGTGGAACGGGCCTACTGATCGCCGTGAGCGTTGCGTTCGATCTGATCCAGAAGATCGACAGCCACCTGCTGATGAGAAACTACAAGGGGCTCTTAGAGTCCTAGTAATGGCCTGGGGTTTTTCGAGGAAACGCACGGAGAAAGGGGGGCACAGCAATGCTGATTGTTTTTATTGGCCCTCCAGGAGCCGGCAAAGGAACGCAGTGCCGTCGCTTGGTTGAACTCTTCGAGATCCCACATCTCTCGACCGGCGAGATGCTCCGGTCGGTGATGGATCAAGACTCCGCGTTGTCCAGCTACGTAGCTTCTTACATCAACGCGGGTAAACTTGCACCTGACCACTTGGTCATGCGTATTGTTTCGCAGAAAGTCAAAAGTCCGGATTGTGCCAACGGGGCACTGTTCGATGGGTTCCCAAGAACCATGGTTCAAGCTCAGATGCTGGACGATCTGCTCGCAGAACTCAAGCGGCCCTTGGACATCGTGCTTGAACTGCAAGTACCTGACGAAGTTCTCATTGCGAGGCTACTTAAGAGAGCCAAGACTGATGGTAGGGCAGACGATAACGATGCTACGATCCGAGAACGGTTGCGAGTTTTCCACGAGCAGACCAAACCCCTGATTCAGTACTACGCCAAGCAGGGCAAGCTCCGTTCGATCGATGGAACCAGCTCCGAGCAAGAGGTTTTCGACGCGATACGAAAAGCTCTTCCGGTGGTGACTTAATCGACGTTTCTTCTGCGGTGAGCAGATCTAATAGCCTACGTTTTTAGCCAACAACAATGCCCCACGGATCCGCTTATGTGGATGGGACTTGAGAACGTACCGACGTGCCTCCGGTGAGGTTGAAGACTTGCGAAAACCCCGAAGCTTGCAGTCGACATGCCCCGATATGAGCCCGTTTGCCACTGTGACAAACGACCACCGTAGGGAGTGTTGGATCCAGCTTTCCAGAACCATCTGGCAATTCATCGATGGGAATCGCGACGGATCCAGGCAAAGGCAACTCGCTTTGTTCCTTGGCCGTTCGAACATCGACGACTTGATATCCCTCTAAGGGTGCATCCGGTGGTAGAAGCTTTGGATGTCCTTGCAGATCGTTGATGGCCGTGAAGGCGATCATGTGGATTGGATCTTTCGCAGAACCATAAGGTGGTGCGTATGCTAGATCGATCTTCGCTAAATCATAGACGGTACCACCGAAGGTCATTGCGGTCGCCAAAACATCAATCCGTTTGTCGACACCTTCTCCCCCGACTCCTTGAGCGCCGAGGATGCGGCCACTGGGTGCCTCGTACAAGACCTTCAGTTGCATATTGCTAGCTCCGGGAAAATACGAAGCATGGTTGGTTGCTTGGACGATTGCGGTGCGATAGGCAATGTTGTGCTCTTTTAGATACTTTTCGTTTAATCCCGTCATCCCGACTGTAGTTTCAAAGATCCGGACGATCGACGTACCGAGGACTCCCCCCATTGGCTGTGACTTGCCCGAGGCTGCATGCTCTCCGGCGATTCTTCCGGACCGATTGGCTGGGCCCGCCAGTGGGTTTAGCGTTTTCATCTGGCTGATTTGGTGGGTGTACTCGACCAGATCCCCAGCGGCGTAGATCGATGGATCGCTAGTTTGCATGAACTCGTTGACAACCAGCCCACCTGAATCACCGATGGCAAGCCCGGCCTGTTGTGCCATTTTGGTTCGAGGTCGAACCCCTACGCCCAGGATTACCAGATCCGTTGGGATAATCTTTCCACCGGACAAAACGGCTTCGGTGACACGATCACCTTGCCTCTTGAATTCCAAAACGCTTTGGGAATTGATCGGGAAGATCGACTCTTTACGCAGTGCATTGCAGGCCATATTACCAAAGATCGGATCGAGTCGACTAAGGATCGTTGGTCCACGTTCAACGAGATCAACTTGGATACCAATACGGTGCAGTTGTTCAACGACTTCGATTCCGACAAATCCAGCACCGACGACAAGAGCACGTTTGGGCCTAGTCTGCCTGAGCCTATCGAGAATCCCATCCATATCCGACAGGGTCCATAGCTGAAATACATTCGATGCAGGCTGCTGGGCGAACGGGGGCAAGACCGGTTCGGCTCCCATGGCCAAAATGAGCTTGTCATATCCGATCTGACTAAACGTTTTAGTCGGATCAGCACAGTCCTTGATCATCAAGCATTTCGATTCGCGATCGATCGAGATAACTTCCTCGAGGGTTCGCACACGGATACGAAATCGGTTCCAAAACAACTCCGGCGTGGCCACCATAAGCTTATTTCTATCGGCGATCTCCCCTCCGAGGTGATAAGGGAGCCCGCAATTGGCAAACGACACCGCAGGCCCTTTCTCCAGGATCGTTATCTCAGCGCGAGGATCGATCCTTCTTGCCCTAGTGGCGGCCGAAGCACCGGCGGCTACCCCACCGACTACGACGATTCGTTGAGAATAAGATGCTGACATTCAATACGTTCCGATTGAAACGAGGAAACTTTCCAGAGACGAAAAAGGCGTGCCTGAAAGCTACTTCCGGGCACGCCTTTTGATTTAGCGAAACGACTTCGAGGATGCAACCTGAGACTTAGGGTTTGAACTTATCTGGCTTGAGCGAGACTGTCCCTAGGTCATTGGCACCAGGCTTGAGAGTAAACTTGACGTTCCCCTTCTTCCAGCTATCGGGCTTGCCGTTGACAGCGACCTCATCGAACTTGTTTTGGGCTTCGTGCCAAAGCTTAAAGGTCAACTCGACACCTGCGGGCAGTTTTTCGATTTTGATCTCACCTTTTTCGTTGCTGATGCCAACGTAAGGGTGATCGGTCACGATATGGTATGCGACCATCCATGGATGGATGTTGCACTCGACCTTCGATGGTCCGCTTTCAGCTTTCTTGATTTGCAGGGTCTTGCTACCGCCAGTTGGAATCACTTGGTTCCACTCGTCGTTGTTGAAAAACACGAACTTGGCATTGTGGCTGGTGCTATCGGAGTTTTTGACTTCGACGGTTTGTCCAACCCGAACTGGCAGGATATGGGGAATGAAGCGGCAATTGACGTTATCCAAAACGGGCTTGGTGGCGGGGACTTCTTTAAGGCTTGGGTGAATTTGATCACCCGCGAGTTTCGTCTGCTTACCGTCGATCATGAAAACCATATTAGCAATTCCTTTAGAACTGCCATCGACGACCAATCTTTCGGTTGGGATTTGCTGTTTGGCACAAAACGCGTCGGCTTGAGCATTGATGGCTGCTCCGGCAGGAGATGCTCCGTCGAGCACAAACTTGATCGTCACATCGGCCCATTCTTGGGCTTGGACAAAGCTGCCAGAGGCAATCGTCGCCAGCAGGGCGACAGGGAGGGAATACTTCATAGGCTACACCTAAAGGGTTTCTCGAGATAAAAGTAAGTCGGATGGGGAAATCGCTTCCATGGAAGACCGCTACGGGTGATAAATCCTAACTCTCCAGGCTTTTTTTTCAATCGTTGCGACAACCAGTATGCCAGCGGTTGACTGAAAAACCGGGTATTACTAGACTTGGTATTACTCGATGGAGGTAGTAGCTCAGTTGGTTAGAGCGTCGGATTGTGGCTCCGAAGGTCGGGGGTTCAAATCCCCTCTATCTCCCTACACTGCATCATTTAGTGCATCGAGCGAATCGGCATCTAGTTGTCCGAACTAGGGGGAACTCTTTTCCCCACCATCTCAAGCAATGTTGGATGCAACTTGGAGTTCGAAGCACAAACACTACTTGCGCGATTCAGTGCGATAGGATTTCCAGCACAGTCGCTGAGCGTCCCCCCAGCCTCCTGGATCAAGATTGCTCCAGCAGCGATATCCCAAGGGCTCAGCCGATACTCAAAAAATCCATCGAACCATCCGGCGGCAACATAAGCCAAGTCGAGTGCCGCAGCACCAAAGCGGCGTATACCGTGAATCTGGCAACGAAATAATTCGCCAATGGTATCGAGGGTCGACTGCATCATCTGATCCCGATCGTAGTAAAAACCACAAGCGATCATCGCTTGCTCGAGGCCCTCGGCCCGCCCGACATGGATCGGTTGACCATTGAGCCAAGCCCCTTGGCCGCGGGCCGCAACGAACCAGTCACCTGTTGCTGGAGACGTGACGATTCCGAGTACTCCTTGGCCGCTTTGGTAATAACCGATTGAAACGGCAAAGTGAGGGATTCCGTGAATGAAGTTGTTCGTGCCATCGAGCGGATCGATGATCCAGGAATGCTCTGCATCGGCTCGATCATGATGGGACTCCTCGGACAAGATCGCATGGGTAGGAAATGCGTCTTGGATCGTCTGGACGACCGCGGATTCGGCGGCCAAATCCGCTTGACTTACGTAGTTGGCGATCCCCTTAGCTCGAATCTCTAATGGTTTTCTAAAATAATCCAGCAAGACCATCGATCCGGCATGAGCCGCCTCAATGGCGACATGGGCTGCAGAAACCCTCAGCCTCGCACGGGACTTGTGCTTGTTGTTTTGCAAATGCTCTTTCATCGATGTTTCTCAAGTGTTTCTCAAGCATGCTCGCGGTACCTCAAATACCACAGCAATCCTACCAGAGTTTTTGCATCTGAGATCTGTCCATCACGCAACAATCGGTCGATCTGTGACCAACTCAAAAGAACGTTTCGCATTTGCTCACCTTCTTCTCTGGCCGTCGGCCCCTCTTTGAGTCCGTTGGCCAAGAATAAGTGCATCTTCTCATCGAGGATTCCCGGTGACATCGCAAACGTGTGAAGCAACCGAAATCGCTCGGCTAAATATCCTGTTTCCTCTTGCAATTCCATCGCCGCAAGCTCGATCGGTGAAACCCCTTTGTCCATGGTTCCTGCGGGTAATTCCAAATGCCAACGATCGATCGCAACACGGTAGGTTTCGATCAAGCACACTCGATCATCATCCAAGATTGGCAACACGACGACTGCCCCCGGATGACGGACAATGGTTCGAGAAAGTTGCGATCCATCTTGGAGCTTTTCGACGACCTGCTCAATATCGAATCGAGGAGCGCGGAAGACTACCTTGCGCTGTGTCATGTTGGTTCAGCCCGCCCGATCGCGAAAAACCTGTTCCGATGGAACTTGAGTCTCCCAGCCAGCTTCGCCTCGATATTGCATCAAGAACGCGTCCTCGGTGGAATCTTCATAGAAGCTTCTCAGTACACCCGTTGCGCGGAAACCTAGATGCTTAAGGAAAAGCTGGGCCGATAAATTCGTTTCGCGAACTTCGAGTTGGATTCGGTTGCGACGCTGATAAGCAAGCTTTGATATCAGTTTTTGGATCAAAGACGTACCGACCGACTTGCGACGAAACTCGGGATCAACCGCAAACGATAGGACGTGTATGCTCGTAGGCTGAAGCTCATAGATCATGAATCCGACGACCCGTTCGGCATACTCGGCAACCATGCCGATGCAGTCGCGTTGACGCAAACAATTGATGAACTCATCCTCTGTCCAAGGGAATTCAAAGCTCGCCGATTCGATTTCAAGCACCGAGGGCATATCGCGACGGATAAGCCAACGAATGTGAACCGACTGCTTAGTATTTGAGGACTTTGACATCGATCCGATTCCTTTCGCACGCAAATCGCTAATCCCTTTTTGCCGAAACGTCCCGCTAACATAGCAATGCTGATGGTTTGCTCCAAGACGGATTCCCACAGTGTAGCCAGAAAGGCTAGCATTAAATAACTAAGGGGGAAGATCACCCCTTAAGCTCTGGCAACCCCATTGTTCAACGGCTGTCCTCAGCCGTTGTCCGCAGTGCTCTGACAATCCCACTGTTCAACGGCTGTCCTCAGCCGTTGTCAGTGTCGCTCTGGCGACACGTTGCTCCCTCAGCTTCCATGCTTCCCATGGCCAGCATGGATCGAACAAGTCCCTTCGTCGCAATTACGGCCAGCGATTCGATATCGCCGTTTGGCGACTTCCCTGTAAAGATAACTCCATAAAGGCATCAGCCCTGGAAAGTGCAGCATCGGAGCCAAGGGCCAGAACATGGGAAGCAAACAAGACAGATAGCGAAACGAATAAGCACCCGCGTAACGTTTTCCGTTGGGTGCGATGACCCACATCTGCTCCATCAATTGCTCGTGCGTCAAATCGGGATAGAGCTTTGCAACAGCCGGTTCGTGAAGCGAAACGAATTCCAGTCGATGAAAAACATCGAACCTTCGCAAGTTCGCAACTTGAGCTGTACAAAAGTTGCAATGACCGTCGTATAAAACCACCGACTTGTTTTTCTCGATCGCAACATCGGCCATCTGCTTTTTACTCCTGCTTCTTTGAAAACCGAATCCCTTCGCCACATTCTAACCGGCGACCCGAGCAATCTTCTAAAAAACAAGGAAAAATCTCTGTCTCAATCCCGACCCGTTGGTCTCGACCTTGATCCGATCCGCTGAGTTCCAACTCCATCCGCAACTCTTTGGCAGAGATATTCAAACTGTGGCTCGTCAGCACCACACCGATGGGATCATCGGACATCAGGCTCCAGCAATCCTTCATCAAGGCAACCAAGTCTCGATGGATCTCCCAAGCCTCACCTTTGCGTCCATGCCCATAACTCGGAGGATCCAGGACAACCAGTTCGTAGAGACTCTCGCGTTTGAGTTCTCTGACAACATATTTTCGGGCATCCTCGACAATCCAGCGAATCGGTCGATCTTCGAGCCCCGAGAGTTTCGCGTTGGTGCGCCCCCATTCGACGGCTTGCTTCATCGCATCGACATGGGTCAAAGTCGCCCCTTGATTGGCCATCCACAATGTCGTCGAACCTGTGTAGGCAAATAGGTGCAGGACTCGTACTGGCCCTTGAGGTAACTTCGCGGCGATCTTGTTGGCAAACCAATCCCATTGGTTCCAATGTTCGGGAAATACTCCAAGTTGGCCGGTACTCTGAGGAGTGATCTGCAGTGTTAAACCATGCACCGAGCAGACCCATCCCGAAAGCAGTTCACTCAACGAGCGACTCGAGCTGCTTGTCGATTGCCATGCGCCTCGACCGGCATTCATCCGATCACCTTGATAAATCAGTTCTGCTGATTCCCAGGCGTCTGGGATGGCTTTTGGGGACCAAGCCCCCCTTGCAGGTCGATCGATGGTGACAGAACCGAACCTTTCGAGCTTGCGCCCATCGCCAAAGTCGATTAGTTCGTAACCTTGTTGACCGGACTTCATCAGCTTGTGTTCCGCTAACCCTTGAGAAAATAACCGTTTGAACCTATGATTCCCCCTCCAGTATACGTCCTAACGCAGGCTTATCTGCGTCTGGTAAGGACAATCTCCGTAACCCATTTGATGAGTCTTTCGTCCGATGCGACACGTGCTATCGGCTATTGTTCAAAACGTGCCTGGTGTTCTAGCGCACATCTCGGGGATGCTTGCTTCTCGAGGATACAACATTGATTCGCTTGCGGTAGGCGAAACCGAAATCAATGGTCTCTCACGCATGACCTTTGTCGTCCGTGGTGATGATCGGGTATTGGAACAAGTCCGCAAACAACTCGAAAAGATCGTAACGGTCGTATCGGTGCAAGACATCAGCGCCAACGACTATGTCGAACGCGACTTGATGCTCATCAAGGTCTCTGCGCCCACGGGAACCAAGCGTAGCGAAATTCGCGAACTTGCGGAGATCTTCCGAGCCCGAATAGTCGACGTTGGCCCCGAAGAACTTATGATCGAGATTTCTGGCCGCGAGAATAAAGTCCAAGCGTTCGTCGAACGCATGCGACCTTACGGTATCAACGAGTTGGTTCGTACCGGTCGCATCGCGATGGTTCGCGGCAGCAACCCAAACATCTGTAGCGACGAGAGCAATTCTGCCCTCGATCAATCCGTCCCAAACTCTTAACCATCTTTAGACCCTACCTGGCTTAGCATGACTGCAAAAATTTATTACGAACAAGACGCGGATCTCTCGGTACTCAAAGACAAAACCATCGCGATTCTTGGGTACGGCTCCCAAGGGCATGCGCAAGCACAAAATTTGCGCGATAGCGGTTGCAAGGTGATTATCGGGCAGCGTCCTGGCAGCAAGAATTACGATCTCGCTGTCAGCCATGGTTTCCAACCTATGGAGATCGACGAGGCGAGCCGCAAAGCGGACATCGTCAATGTGCTTTTGCCCGACGAGGTACAAGGGGATCTATTCCGAACTCACATCAAGCCAAACCTCTCGCCAGGAAACGTCTTGATGTGTTCACACGGTTTCAACCTCCACTTTGGTCAAGTCGAACCACCCAAGGGTGTCGATGCTTTGCTGGTTGCACCTAAAGGCCCTGGACACCTCGTCCGAAGTGAATACACCAAGGGGGGTGGAGTTCCATGCTTGATCGCTTTAGGTTCCGGTGCGAGCGAAGCGACCAAGAAAATCGGTTTGGCCTATGCAAAGGGAATCGGTGGCACACGCGGTGGCGTCATCGAGACAACCATCGCTGAAGAGACCGAAACGGATTTGTTCGGCGAACAAGTCGTTCTGTGCGGTGGCGTAAGCGAACTTGTCAAAGCGGGATTCGAAACACTCGTCGAAGCGGGATATCAACCCGAAATGGCTTATTTCGAGTGCATGCACGAACTCAAACTCATCGTCGATTTGCTGTATCAAGGTGGTTTGAACTACATGCGATACAGCATATCGAACACCGCCGAGTTTGGAGACTACACACGCGGACCTCGGATCATCACCGCCGAGACCAAGAAAGAAATGAAGAAAATTCTTCGCGAAATCCAAACAGGACAGTTCGCCAAAGAATGGATCTTGGAAAACAAAGCAGGCGCCCCGGCGTTCAAAGCCTCAAGGCGATTGGAACGCAAGCATCAGATCGAACAAGTCGGTCAGCGCCTCCGTGGCTTGATGAAATGGATCGATGCCAAAGTCATCGACTAGAAACGACAAGACGCCGACTCGATGTTTGTTGGTGCATCGAATCGGCGCCCGTCTTGGTTCGAATGGATTCAACGATATTTCGATCGAGCCTACGCCGCTCTTCGGCGAGGCTCAGTAGAGCGATTCGGCTTGATCTCAAGTGGACACGGTCTGTCAAGCTCGCCATCGATCGTCGGGGCGGAATCTGACTCGCCAAGCTCCAATCGCAGGACTCGAACATCCGAAGGAGCCTCAACTCCAATGCGGACTTTGTCCGTACCCACTCGGACAATCGTCAAAACGATATCGTCCCCTAAATAAATTCGCTCTGACTCTTTTCTGGTCAATATTAGCATGATGAAAACAATCCCTTTTTTCTTTTGTCTTGGAGCACCCAGGACTCACACTCTTGATCGTTAGATCGCCGGTATCAAGTCCTTGACGCACCGCATCCCTGATCGCTGGCCGGTCGAGTCGTAAAAAAGAACCCGAGCCGAAGCGAAATCCAACACAGCCGTCAGCCGAACGCTGCGCGGACCATGCAAACAATAAAAAACGCCACACGGACTTCCCTGCCTTATCAAACACTCCTCGGTCATCGGGAAGGCGTTCGGAAGCAACTGGTGCATCCGACATAGCTCCTCCAAGACCACATCCCGAATACTGCTCAAGTTTGGCAATTTCGCACACCTTTGTTTTTGGTTTACGACTCGCATTTGACTTGCGATATGAATCCTGCCCTTTAGGCAAGCTTTACTATCGGCTTTCAACGCCAAAAATTTAGCCCAAGCCAAATTTACTTGTAGCTGTTTTTCTTACCCCGACAGCAAGCTTTGCATGCTTGGCTCAAGCGTTCCAGATGGCAGGACTAGAACTTTTTCGATCGTTTCAGCTCGGTGCCGTCAGATTGGCTGAAGTCGACAAATCTATTTCGAAAGACGAGGCTGTCGAAGCAGGACTCGTGTCCCCAAATTCAAAGCACTCTTGCTTGACATCACCAACTTAATTTTCTTTTCAGATGCGATCGGAACTTCCAGATCGCATAACTCTTCCTCCGGAGTGATCTCCTTGCGAATAGCAATCTGATCATCAACCCAGACCTCAATCGAGATCGCTGACCGAGTCTCTGACTCCGAAGACCTCTGGAGGCGTGCCTGCAACTTGGTCATCCCTTCGGGTGCCCGAAACACATACTCCCCAGGACCAGAAAACAACAAGTCTTGGTTCGAACCTTCTCCCTTGACCCAACGCGGCTTGGTCGTTTTCGCCAGCACGGTATCAAAATCCCCAAACCCACCCTTGTTGCTGGAACGCGATTCGATCGGTGTGAGACTTGATAACCAAGCCAATTTATCCAACCCACAATCGATCGCCTCGAGCCATTGCAGAGGAACAATCAGTGAATTGCCCCATGAGCCTGCAAGCTGTACTGAGTCATCGACCAACTTGACCTTCTGCGAAACTAGCGTACTACCGTTGCTGAGATTGACACTGACCCCCTTGGGTTTTGCAGGGAGTGCCTTGCGATACCAAAGCACTCCAGCGAGCCTATCAAAAGATGCTTCGACGATTTGGCCGTCGACATCAAACTGGACTTTGCCATCGCGGATCTCTTTAACGACTCCATCAACTCGATCCAACGCTCCCCCTGGACGTACCACAATCAGCGCATCGGACTTGATCTCCTCACGCAGATATGACTCCCAAGCTTCTTCACCCTTTGTGTCGAGTCTTTTTAGCCTTAGATACTTTAGTTCGCCGGCGAACCCAGTTTGAGTCATTCGATCATCGAGTTGGATCGTCCAGTCTTTTTCCTTTCCATCGATCTTCTGCATCGCCAAAATAGAACCATCGGTCAGACCTGCCTTTATTGGCCAAGCATCTGAGCCTCGATTGGGAGACTTGCCAACGCGCTCGATCCTAACGATCTGCTCGAGTTTCTTAGTGGCATCCTCTCCGCCAGCAACCTCGGCAGGCTTGTAGACCAAAACTTCTTGATCCAGCGAAACCAATTGACCATTCCAGCTTTGGCCGTCGATATCCGTGATGCGAACAGGCGTTGTCGATTGCCCCGAAGCCAAGGAATCCAGAAGCAAAACAACCAGCGATACTACGACCGAGAAAAGATTCCGTTGGAAGATAGCCCGTGTCGCTTGCATGGTTGTTCTCGTAGTCATCATGGACATAGTAGATATCGGATAAATCCTACCCGTTTGTCCGTTCTTTGCCTACCGTGCGTCAATCGTGCAATCCTAACCCATTTAGGATTCGCTCTCGGTTTTTCTCGATCCGATCCATTCTCGTTTTGGACTGTTTGGCCCCAGCAACGTACAGCAAATACCCCCGCTGCCTGCCTGGTGTCAGAGCTTCAAACGCTTCCCGCAATCGCGAATCTCCTTCAAGCGCACGAACAAGTTCGCTGGGCCAGTCCATTTGAGTAGGTGATGTCTTTGGCAGCTTGTATCCGGATTCTTCCAAAGTGACGGCCTGTCGGATGAAGCCCTCGATGGCTGTCCCAAGCCCTCGGATCTGTTTCGTGGACGTCAGTCGTAGGACACGGGCCGCTTGCGAGTTTTCACCCGGACGCTCCAGAACCCCACTTGGATCATCAAGCCCTGCGCCTTTGAAAAAACTCACCGAGCAATGGTCCTTCAATGCAGCTACAACCGCGATGTTTTTACCCTTGTGGGTATAGCAAGGAACACTCCATTTAATCTCTTCAACCAGCCCCGCTTGTAGCATCATCTCCCTGAGAACCTTGAGCTCGGGCTGCCATGCATGCACCTTGCATTCAGGAGTATCCCCCAACGGACATCGCCCACACCCATGCTTCAAAAATTCCATGACATTGGTCGGCTTTTTGGTCATGTCAATCGGCTCACTTGAGTCTTGAAGCAGGTGGACTTAGCGTATCAAGTTTGACTCAATCGCTCGTAGATGATTTCTGAGAAATCATCTACGTTGCTCCCAATCGGTGAAAAAACACTTTTTCGCTCGCCAATCGCTCTTTCGCAAGATCGATCAGGTGCTGATGATGCGTGAAGAAAATGACCTGCGTGTGATCAGACAGTCGAACCAACTGCTTTAGCGTCGCGACGGCTCGCTCGTCATCAAAATGAACCAAGATGTCGTCGACCACCAATGGCATCGGCTCATGCACTCGATTCCACTGCTCAAGACTCGCCAGTCGCAAGGACAAATACAACTGATCCCGCGTCCCATCACTCATCTGCTCGACATAAACCCCCGAGCCCGCTCCCTCAACGGCCCGTCGACCCACCAGCAAATGCTTGCCATCATTGTCAAGCGTGATCTCAATTCCACGGAATTTACCCAGAGTCATCTCGCGGAATGACTCACTTGCAATCTTCAAAATCGGATCTTCATTGGCTGCACGGTATCGTTCAATCCCCGCCGTCAATGCAGCATGAGCCAACCTCAAGGTCGCTAGCTCCTGAACCGCCTCCTCGATCTCGATCCCTACCCCACTTGCCTGTGTCGCAAGCATCGAAGCCCTACCCCCCGTATCGAGATTCTGATAGTCCCGCTCAAGCTGACTATGACGCATAATCGCTTGCTCACGCTCGTTCTCCGTTCTCCCGATCTGTTCGGTAAGATCCTTAATTTGGATCGCTATCTCATCCGCATCTGCCTGCTGCACCTTCAAAATAAACGGCTCGATATCCCGATGGTTGAACTCGTCTTGCAAACGCTCCTTGAGTTGCTTGCGATCCGTATCGAGCAAATGAAATTCACGCGAATTGCGAGCTAACTCCAACAATCGCTCCTGGGTCCCAGCGTCGGCAATCTCGATCATCTCATTGAGTTGATTCTCAAGCTGCTGATGCTCGAGCCTCGCTTGATCGAGCCTTTGGCTTGCCTTTTGACACATGTCTTCAAGCGTAGCACGACGAGATTTGTCACCGACGGCCTGATTTCCATACCGCTCCAAGAACCGAACCTTGGACTCGGCATCTCCCTGCGCTGATAGCTGAGCCAACGATTCAGGACTCCGTCCCTTGAGCCAATCAAGTGCGATCTCTACGGCAGCCTCGTAACTTTGTACTTGATCCTGGCATTGATGGATAAGCTCCTGCGTCGACTCGATCTGGTCGGTGGTCTGTTGCAATTCACTGATTTGTTCGAGGATCGTTTGAACCTCAACGGGCGTAGCTCTCTCAGGCAATGCTACCGAAGCCAATGCTTCCCACCACTGCTTTTTCAGCCCAGCGAACTGTTCCTCCAAGCCATGCAACTCATCCGACTGCTGCTGGTACTCTTGCTCATCGAGTTGCCGCTGCTTGCGAATCGCCTCTGCCCTCCCCTGCTCTTTGCTGGCCTCCTGCAAAACCGAATCCGCGACCGCCAACAACGATTCGAACTCCGCATCTTGTCCAACTGCCCCCCCGCAAGCCCTTAAACCCTCGGTGAGCCCAGCGATTCCATGTTCGATCGCCGTGCGAGTTTGCTCGATACGAACCTTCCAATCGAGCAAACTCTGTGCCTGCTGCTGCAAGAGCAAGACAGATTCCATCCACTCGATGGCTTCGCTAGGTGTTTGAGCAGCGATTTGATGCTCGGCCAAGAAGGCTTGCCAAGCTCCTTTGCTCGACTCATACTCGGATTGATGCCGACGGAGTTCTTGGTCGGCTTCATCCACCTGAGCGTTCATTTCGCTAAGCGATTCGTGCAACTGCTCGCGCTGGGCTACCAAGTCGGCTTGATCGAGCAACTCCTCGGCAATCTGATCCGCGCCCGCCCTGGACTGCTCATAGGCCTGAGCCATCTCATTCCACCGCTCGCTCGTTGAATTCCGATGCTCGCTGAGAATCTCAAAAGCCTCATTGCGAGTCTTTTTGCTCGCCTCCCATTCCTGACGGGTCGGAACCCGAACCTTCTTGGCCTCTCGATCCAACTCTCGCTGCTTGGCAGCCCGCTTCTTGATCAGCCCATCCAAAACATTCTGCGATTTTTCAATTGCATCGTGCCGCTTGTCGAGCTCCTTTTCCCACCGATCGATCGAGGCTGTGGCGACGGTCTTCCAAGCACACATCGCTTGTATTCCATCGACACTTAAATTCCACTTTCGGATCCCTTGCTCGAATCGCGTGTGCCCTCGCTGAAACTCTTCCTCAAACTGCTGCAACTCACGAACCTTCGTTAAGATAGGACGAGCTTGCTGCACACGATGCTCTAAAAGCTTCAGTGATTCGCGCATCGAAGGAGGTTGTTCCAAGGCCGCTTCCCCCTCAAGCTTCTTCTTGAGTTTCGACAGCCTCGACTTGGCATCGCTGATCTGCTTTTCAAATCCCTCGTACTGCTTGGCCAACGACTCGATCCACTTTTTTTGAGATGTCGGAATACGCTGGGTTTCCAATCGGCTCTTGAGCGACTCGAAGGATCCGATCTCCTGCCATTTGCTAGTCGCCTGGCGTTTGAGTTGATCTCGCTGGGTCTTGAGCTTGGGCAGCTCCCCAATCGACTTCAAATACAGACCCAAGCCAGAAGTCAACTTGCCGACACGCACCTCCTGCTCATCGCTCCAGAAACTCTCTGGAATCTGCTCGATACGAGACTGAAGATTCTTTAGCTCGGCATCGATCGTCTGAATCGAAACCAGCTTAACGCCCTTCTGACTATGAGTATCTTGCACGCTTTGCTCGAAGTCCTTTGGAAATTTCGAGGATTGTCCAAGGGCCTTGATCGATTGCTCACGTTCAAGGTAAGTCCTGACCGTCGGGATCGAACGCTCAATGCGTTGGGCTTCGAACAAACTCCGTTGCAAGCGATCGAGTTGGCTCTTGTGCTGCTCCATCTGCGTCCTGGCTTCGGCCAGATCCTTCTCGATGCGACGCCACTGGTCCATCGTCAAAGAGACCTGCTTCTCCTGATCCCGAATCGCTTTGTAATCCTTGAGCTTTTCAAACAATCGCCCCCGTCGACCGCTCTTGGCGAAAATGTCCTCGATCTTCTTGTCTAGATCCGATCGCTTCTGTTGCAAGTCAGCGATCCCCGATGCACTCGAGAAAAGGGCTTGGCCAGAATCGCCCCCACCACGCACCAATTCCGCTCCACCCTCTCGAAGCGTCACATGGTTGAGCCCGAACATTCGCAAGAATTGATCTTCGCTAATCTTCGGTACGAATTGGCTAAAGAGCGATGCGGGTACCTCTTCCGAACTGTCGGCAAAAAGCAGTTTGGCCGCCTTGGCCTTGCGTCGCACGCACGCCAAAAGCTTACCCTCGCGATTCTCGAGCACCGCTCCGACCCGCAGATCCTTGTTGTCATGCAAAAAATTATCGTCGGTGCTATGCGGGAAATCGAATAGAAAGACCGTCAATGCTCGAAGCGACGTGCTCTTCCCTGCTTCGTTGGGACCATAGATCATGTGCAAGCCGTGGTTGCCCGCACTCAGATCGATGCTGGTGGCTGTGAAATGCCCATAAGCACTTAAATCAAGTCGACGAAACCTCATCGTGACTCCTCGCTCGGAGATCCAAGGAGTTCCAATAGTCGCTCGTTGGCTAGCTCGATGAGTGTGCTCGATCCATCGAGGTATTCATCCAATTGACTTGTCCTCAAATCCGCAGGTAGCTTTCCTCTCACATCCTCCATGTCAAATGCGATCTTACTGAGAAACTTTGAATCGCTCTTGGCCTCAGCGAAAACACTCAAAATTGCAGCAGCAGCCTCCTCCGAAAGACCATGATCCTCCGATGCCCCACCGGGCATTTGAGTGTTGACGACGACCTTCTCGATCCACACCCCTTCGGACGACAACCCAGTGGCTACCGATTGGCATTCTTGCAAGATCCGCTCTCGCTCGATTCGAAGCTTACGATGCAACTGGCTTTGACCCTGCAATTCGATCCGCAAGGCCAACGGCTTGTCCTCGGACTGATCGATCGCCTCTTGAACCTTGACGGATATCAATCTGGGCAGATCATCCCAGTGACGCATCGGCTCGGCGTCCAGAGTGACGACTTCCCACCGCAAGACATCCAAGGGCTTAAACTCGCCGGTGATCTTCAAGTCGTCCGACACGCTGATCAGATAGCATCCCTTGGCTCCCGTCTCCTTGGCATGCCGGCCTTGGATGTTCCCTGGGAAGACTACCCAAGGATCCTGGCACAGGATCTCTCGCTTGTGGATATGCCCAAGTGCCCAGTAATCGTAGCCTCGTGTTCGAAGCCCTTCGAGCGTGCTGGGTGCATAGTTTTGAAAACCTTCCCGGCCCGCACAATTCGTATGCAAAAGCCCGACGTTAAAGCATCCGGAGACCCGTTGGGGATAACGCATCGAGAGATCCTCAGTCACTGCCTGCGTCGCAAAACTCTGTCCGTGAATCGCCACATCCAACGCCTCGATCCGCTTGGTGGTTGCCTGCCCTGACTCGAACATGTGCACATTGTCAGGGTAAGGCAACGAGCGGGTCATTTTGTTTTCCGCATCGTGATTCCCCGCGATGACAAAGACCGGGATTTTGCAATCGCGAAGCTTAGCCATCTGCTTAACAAAGAATTGGCCTGTGGTGTAGTCCCGCCAATTTCCGTCAAAGACGTCCCCTGCGATGAGCAGAAAATCAACCTTCGTTTCGATCGCAAGATCGACAAGGTTTTCAAGGGCTCTGCGTGGTGCAGAACGCAATCGCTCGGCAGTCGACGGATCGTACCCTCGCAAACCCACCAAAGGGCTATCGAGGTGGATGTCGGCGGCGTGAAGGAATCGAAACATAAAGGAACTCGATACTAAGGCTTATTTGCCGGCTGCTGAGATTTCATGTAGCCGATGAGTGATGCAAGCTCGACATCGTTGATGAGCTCCTCAAAGTTACCCGGCATCAACGAAAGCTTGCTAACCTTCTCCTGCTCGATCTCACCGCGTGCGACCCGCTGGGACTTGCCCGCCTGATCAACGATCTCGAGCGAGCTATCGGTGCGATCAAGAATCAATCCGGATATCGTTTCTCCATCTTCCATGAGCACGTTGGTGATCCGGAACGCTTCATCGACATTTCGATTAGGCCACAGGATGTCCTCGCACAGCCGATCGATCGTTCGAACAATGGCTCCATCGAGCTGGGGTCCGATCACTTTTCCCTGCCCTCCGAGCTGGTGGCAAGTCGCACAACGCTCTTGAAAGACCCGCTTGCCAACATCCAAATCGATCGCAGCCTTGCGAACCGCATCGGCCTTGGCCAGCACGACCAGCGCACGAGCCGAATCGCTAGGCCCTTCGGGTTTCAAGTCAGCAAATCGCTCAGCCGTTTGCGATGGAAGGGACTCCCACCAGGACGCTGGCAATACCCTAAGGGAGTCCTTCGATAACGCACCTCGACGGATCAACCGTTCGATCAATTCGTTGGCACTTCGGTGCCTTGACCATCGCAATATCAACTCCTCCTGAGTCGCGGCATTCGCCCGCTTTCCAAAGGCTTCGGCCAGCCCAGCCAGAGTCTCGCTTGCCCCCGAACTCCAATCCCAATCGAAACTCCAAGCTTTCCCTTCTTTGGTTGTCGATGGCTTGCTAAGCAGATCCTCTAAGCCTCTTTCGACGATCAAAGAAACAAGATCCGAGAGAACAGGCTGTTCTTGTCCTTGCACCCATTGCTGCAAGTTCGCTTTGCAATATCCATCGAGTCGATCGGAATGCATGAGCTTGGTCCATTTGTCCATGAAATCGGCCTTCCCCTGGGAGTCCTGGGCAACCACAGCCCCGCCAAAAATCTTGGCTAGTCTCAGCAGGGAATCGTATTGATCCCGAAGGCTCGATCGCATGAGTCCTGGCTCGGAGACATCGGCGATGGCAATCCAAGCGTAACTGTCCAAGCCGCAACCATCGACCACCTCGACTCGAACTTGTTGACCGACTTGCCCACTCAGGTCGACCGCAACAAATTTCGCGACGTCGTTCCTGGGGGCATAAGTCCGATGGACTTCGACCCAATCACCATTTTGAGGATTGGCCGCAACGACACGAACAAAGTTCTCTTTGCGATCCGTTTCGTTTGGCAAGCCATCGTGGCCTGCGACCCAGAACGAAAGGGTGTCTTTGGCTTCGAACGGACCGCTGGTCCAAGTCCCGGTGTAGCGTTCGGAGAGCCCGAGACTGCTCCAGAAAGGAACTTTGTCGTTGGGTACTAAGCTGGGTTGTGGATGGCTCGCGGCGCTAAGGGAACGAGGTTCGATGGGCCAAGGTCGATGCTCTCGACCCTTGGCCGCCAAAGCAGTCCAACCGTAGAGCTTCGCGTTCTGATCGATGGCTTGGGTTAGCCAATGTTGGGTCGCATCGGCAAGGGATGCTTTCCCAAGTTCGACGAGCATTGGAGATAGTTTTCCATTGCGTTGCTTCTGAGATTCAGCGATCAGGAGAATCTGTTCGGCTTTGGAGGTCTGGTCGGGAACCATCAGATCGACGAGCGTAAGTACGCGAGGTATTTGCGATTCATCCACCGAGGTTGCGACGCTTAACAGGGCATCTTTGAGCCAAGGTGTCGATGGTCCTTGCGGGATTTTTGCCGAAGCTTTGACGATCAGTTCAAGCGACCAGGAAGCGGAACTCGGATGACGAACGGCTTGCAGGACTTTAAGGATCTCCTTAGCCCGCTGTTCGTATTGGGTCGACGAGAGGCCATCAGGCAAAAGGTCTTCTTGGGGGAAACGATCGGAGGCTTTCGCGGCTCGACCAA
>JBJSXX010000211.1:0-2506 GCA_046086605.1 Pirellula sp.
TTCAGGATCCGCAAGGGGCCTCGACGACGGCCGTCGTTCCGGTGATCGTTGGAAATTCGGTTCCGACGATCGAGTTTGTAAGTCCAAAGGACGGGGACTTTTTCGATGCAGGTCAAAAGGTCACCTATCAAGTCACAGTGACGGATCAAGAGGATGGCAGTTCCGATGAGAAGGTCACGAGCACTACCGATCTCGATAATCTCGATGCTGCCGCACCGGATCGGGTGAGCATCCAAGCCAACCTTTTGGCGGGTGGTTCGAGCGATGTCAGCGAAGAGAGCTTGCCGGTAGGACTCAAGCTGATGCGATCGAGCGATTGTTTCAATTGCCACGCATTGGATCGAGCCATCGTCGGCCCATCGTTTTTAGATATTGCCAATAAGTATCGAGGGCAGGATGCCGCGATGGAAGCCTCCATCGATCGGGTGCTCAAAGGATCGACGGGAGTGTGGGGCAAGGTGGCGATGTTGCCACATGGTCAGCATACGCGCGAGCAAGTCACTCAAATGGTTGCATGGGTCTATGATGCCAAACCCGATCCTACGAGCCAAACCGTAAGGGGCATGAGTGGCACGATCGAGTTGACAGGGAAGCCCGAAAACGCAGGTGCCGCAGTCCGTTTGACGGCCAGGTACCAAGACCTCGGCGGACCTTCGTTGCCTTCATTGACAGGGTATAAAACGATCGAGCTTAAGCCACGATTGAGGGAGGCTGAGCGGGCCGACCAAATCGTCCGTATGAGTGAGCTTGCAAGTGGCAAGGCTGGTCAGGGCAAGTTTTTAGGGGCGATCGACCATGGATCGTACTTTGTGATTAAGAATATGCGGCTCGATCAAGTTGGCTCGCTTAACTTTAGGGTATGTTCGGCGGGAGCTGGCGGGCAGATTGTCGTGCATCAAGGGGCGATTGACGGGCCGGTGATTGGCAAGATCCAGGTGGATGTCAACGGCGATTGGGACGGGTGGTACGAGCGGAGCATGAAGATTGAACCGACGGCCCAGCAAGCCGATTTGTACTTCGAGGCCGTCAATCCGACCAACCGAGGCGGTTTGATGAACATCGACTCCGTCCGCTTCGATCCAAAGTAAATCATCTCTCCGAAATGCTCTTTCCCAACGTAGATGATTTCTCCGAAATCATCTGCGAGCGCTCTCGTTTCGCCCAATCAAACGAAGCATTGCACAACCATCTCTCTTCGATTGCTTGCCGACCATGCTCTGCTGTTCCAACTAGATGATTTCTCAAAAATCTCTACGACCGATCTCGTTTCGCCCAATCAAGCTAAACGTTGCACGGCAGGTTCTCGTACGATGTTGCATCTTGTACTTGTCAATAATGTCAGGAGATCGCACTAACTGGCTGCGAATAGGTTCAAGCTGCTTTTCAACGTTTCCTGTAGTCGGGCCTCATGGGGTTTGATTGGATTTGTCGAGTGGGTGATAGCTTAGGGCTTGTGTGCATGCTCCAGTTTTTGATCCCCGCGCAACACCTAGAGGTGCATGAACTAGGCGAATGTCCCCTATTATCATGCCAGGGCAATCGCACGTCGAGGGCCAGTTGGCATAATGATTGCGTAAGGATTTGAAGAATCAATCCCCTTTTTGGGGAAACAGAGCTTCAAGCCCTTTTCGCGATGGAGTTCGACCTTGGCTACCTCATTCGTTTGTAAGATTTACAATCACTTTGAAGAAGTTACCGACCCACGTGTAAATCGTGGTGCAAACCATCCCCTGATCGAGATGATCTTCCTTACTCTTTGCGCCTCGATTTGCGATGCAGAAGGTTGGGTAGACGTTGAACGCTACGGAAACGCCAAGCTCGATTGGCTTCGAAAGTTCTTTCCCTTCGAAAATGGGATCCCATCGCACGATACTCTTGGGCGTGTTTTCAGTCGGCTCGATACCTTAGAGTTCTATGCAGCGTTGCAAAGCTGGGCCAATGAAATTGCTGGTAGCCTCAGAGGTCAAACCATCGCTGTTGATGGCAAGACGCTCCGAGGATCTCATGATGGTGCTAATGGTAAGTCGGCTCTGCATTCGATTTCGGCCTGGGCATGCGGTCTTCGCATGTGTATAGGGCTCAATTCCGTCGACGATGAATCCAATGAAATACCGGCAGCACAAGAGCTTATCCGCCTTCTGGATCTACACGAGGGACGGGCATATCAATTTAAAAAAAAAGGCGGGTAGTAAACCCGCCTTCCTTAGACATCAGTTATGCTCAAAGTTTACTTCTTTCGGCGAATTCTCGACACCGCTCCGCCGATTCCCAGCAAACCAAAAACTGCCATCGTTCCTGGCTCTGGAACGGCGGCGTTGTTCTTAGTGATGGCGAAAGAAATGTTGAAGGCCTCAAATGTTCTTCCATTTCCCCCGTTCCAGTTAACGATCGTACCGGTAATCAAACTCTGTGAGATGCCTTCATCAAAAGAACCGTCGTTGGTATCACCATTCGACCCAGAAACTTCATCACCAACGGGATTACCATCAGAATCAGTTGCAGTTCC
>JBJSXX010000212.1:0-15671 GCA_046086605.1 Pirellula sp.
GGCTATGAACTCATACACCTGAAGTTTTAGACACGTCCGAGCCGCTCGAGTGCCTCCTCGGCCCATGGGCTCTGGGGCGATAACTGCAAAAACCTTAGCCAATGCTTCGTCGCATCCTGAGTATTTCCAATCTCATCGAGCGATCTTGCTAAATGATAGTGCACATCTGGATAGTGATCGTCTTTAGCCAAAGCACCCTCAAAGGCCGCGATCGCTAAATCGAGCTGGCCAGTTTCTGCCAGAACGCAGCCCAAACTCGCACGAGCTTCGACAAAGTCTTCGTCGATCTCGATCGCATTATAGAATCGCTCGCGGGCCGCCAATACTTCACCCGCCCTCAAGAGCAACTCTCCTAACCCAAAGACAATATCCGCGCTCGAGCCGTACTTGGCCAAAATCACCCGATGCCACTCGATGGCTTCTTGGATTCGACCTGCATCCTCTAGCTCCTCGGCCGCCGCAAGCATCGCATCGCGTGTCGATGGCCCATGATCCTGGATCTCGCGGGGGCCTCGCAAGGAGGCTTGTCCAACGTGCGAAGAAATCACCAGTATGCTGGGTTCTTGTGATGTGTCTTGATCCTCGATCGGCTCATCGAAATTCAAATGCAATTGACCCTGGCTGCCGATCAAATTCCCCTCGTCATAAAGCAATATGCGTCGTCCATCGATTCGAATATCCAAATCGATCAAACTGCGGTTGGCAATCCGACTGCCGAAATCATCGAGCTGTTTTTTTAAATCGGTGACTTTCGCTCCCTGCTTCACCCAGGCTGCAATCTGCTTAGCGCACTGGACTTGTTCAAAATCAAAATACGGAAGCTTGTGGGCAACCTTGATGCTCGGCAGGAGTCCTATTCGATGCCAACGTCGCACTGCACTAACCGGAGTTTTGATAAGACTCGCGACCATTGCCGGAGTGTAGAGCTGCTTTGCCGAAGGATCATCGACGAGTCCAAGCCATGCCCAAAGATCGTGTTCATGGACGAGTACCGTCTCTCCCTGACGAATCCGCTCGCGCAGCCTTTCATTGAGCATTGCTTGGATGTCTTCGTCGGGCAATTCATCGGCACCGATGATCACCAGATCCAACTCGCCCGTGAGTTTCTCGCTCACCGTCGCTTGGTAGTGCTTAAGCCAATGGCAAGCTTCCTTGCGGGTCATCGCTCCGAGTTTTCCCAGAAGGCCGATCCGTTTGTTTTCGAGGATCAAGGGGGATGTCTGGATCATCGCGGATCTCAGGTTCCCTCGGAACCGAGTGAAAGATTCCAACGCTGCATGTTTTCCAACTGAGCACGCTTGGTCATATCAAACTGGAGCGGAGTTACCGTCACGGCTCCTTTGGCTAAGGCCATCAGATCGGTCTCGTGCTCAGTGGGCTTTGGAGGTGGGTCGTTGGTCGACCAATAGTAATTGCGTCCCTTGGGATCCTGCCTTTTGATGTACTGATCCCCATAACGCTCGACGCCCATAGGGACGATATGGATGCTAGGCATCGTACCAGACCGATAATCCCGAGTGGCCCGAGTCGAGATATTGATGTTGTACAACTCTGGCGCGAAAGCTTGATAGTCTAGGATCTTGCGAATCAATTGCACAGCGATCGAGCCTGCAGCCTCGAAATCCGCATGCGGATCCTCTTCGAGCGAAACCGCGATGCTAGGGATTCGAAAAAAAGCTCCTTCGATCGCCGCAGCCACGGTGCCCGAGTAGAGAACATTGATGCCGGCGTTGAGTCCGCCGTTGATTCCACTGACGATAAGCTCGGTGGGCTTGGGTGCCAATTCGGTAAGCCCGAGTTTGACGCAGTCTGCGGGTGATCCATCGACAGCCCACCCTCGAAAAATCTCTCCATCGAATATCTGCTTACAAGTCAATGGAGATAGGTAAGTGATCGAGTGCCCCACTCCACTTTGCTCTGTGGCAGGTGCCACAACGGTCACTCTGCCTAGGGACTCAAGTGCGATCCGCATGGCTCTTAGCCCCGGAGCATGGATTCCATCATCGTTTGCCAGAAGGATATTCAAAGGATTGACCTTTACCAACGAATGCCGTCGCGCAGAGTTTTCTCGTAGCCTTGTTCGAATTGCTTGATCACCGATTCCAAGGATTCGGGGATTTGCTCGGGCAGTTGGATCAGGGGCTCGATGATCAGATCGCCTCGGAGTCCATCTGGCCCCTTGATTCCCTGGCCCTTGACCCGCAATCGCTTGCCGCTATCGCACATGCTTGGGATACGAATCGTGACATCCCCTCGAAGTGCCGGGACATCGATCTTGGCTCCGAAGATCGCTTCCGAGAGGGTGATAGGCAACTTCAGTTCGATGTTGCTACCGTTAATCTTCACCGCATGATGGGGCTGCATTTGGATCGTGAGGAACAAGTCTCCCTTTTGGCCCGAGCGGGTCGGTTGTCCTAGTCCTCGAAGACGAATCTTTTTTCCGGGTGGGACATCTGCAGGAATCTTGACGCTGAGATCTTCTGTCCGGCCATCCCCACGATTGAGTTTGAACTGAACCTCACCACCTTCGATCATAATCCTCAGCGGAACAGCGATCTCTGCGGCGATATCTCCAACTTGACTTTGTGCATCCTCGGAGTATCGCGAGCTGGACTGAGAGGAAGAGCTCGATCGGCGGGTCCTTGAGCGCGAACGAGGGGATTCGCCAGATGGATCCGATCCAGGCCGGGCTCCTTTAAAGAATTCGAAGAATTGAAAACCCTCAGAGTTTTCGAATGCATCTCGAAAATCAAATCCCGACGGTCCTCCCTGGCCTGCTCCAAAAGGGCCGTTTCGATAAGCCTCGTAGCCTTCGCCGTACTGATCGTAGAGCTTTCGCTTCTCGGAATCGCCTAGCGTATCGTAGGCGACTTGCACTTGCTGAAACTCCCGTTTGGCCTTTTCATCATCGGGGTTCAAGTCGGGATGGAATTTGCGAGCAAGCCTTCGATAGGCCTTGGCAATCTCATCCTGGCTGGCCGAGCGGCTCACACCGAGCGTAATGTAGTAGTCTTCTGCCATAGCCTGAGCGTTATTTTACAATTCGGATCCGTGTCAAATTCACCTAGGTGATTCTAACACGGATCCAAAGAAACGCACCCTCAAAATTGGTGAACGAAAGGACCTTTGGACTAGGCCTCTGGTTCGTGGCTGTCCTTGAGCATATCGGCAGGAACCATTTTCTCATTGACACGATCCCAGCCCATCATGCGGTTGGTCCGCCAGCTTTCATTGGCCATGTTCACCGCGACGACGCCGGCCAAGCCCAATTCGATCGGGCAGTTGAGCGGCTCGCCATTTCTTAAATGGTTGTGAAGGTTGGTGTGGTGGAGGTTTTGATCCTCGCCACCGGTCTTCTTGTGCTGACCGAGCACCTTGCCATCGGGATCTTTAGCAACCCAGCCTTCGTTGTTGAAGAACAAGGTTCCTTCGTAACCGCGGATGACGTGGTCGACACGAACGCGGTTGCCCATGGTACCAAGGACGTACACGGTCATGCCGCGAGGATACTCGCAGATCATCTCGATGTTGTCTGGCAAATCCCGTCCGTCTGGCCACTGCCAAATCCCACCCATACCGACAACTCGGCGTGGGTAGAGCAAATTGCAAGCCTTCATGATCCGGGTGATGCGATGGATAAACAAGTCGGTGCAGATACCGCCCGAGTATGCCGAATAGCATCGCCATTCGAAGTAATGGGTCGGATTCCAATCGATCTTGGGGGCCGTTCCGAGCCAAGCGTTCCAATCCAAGTCGGCTGGCTTGTATTTGTATTGAGAGACCAAGTCTGGTTCACGCCAAGGCCCAGCACCTTTGCTGTAGCGACGGACGTATTCGATTTGAGCTTGGAGCACCTTGCCGATCATCCCCTCTTGGATCGCCTTGCCCGCAGAGATGTAGCTATCATCAGACATCGCTTGCACGCCGACTTGAACCGGTCGCTTGGTCTCTTTTTGCTTCTTAACAACCGCTTGCGCTTCGGGGATGGTATGCGTTAGTGGCTTTTCGCAGTAGACGGCCTTTCCCGCTTCCATCGCATCGATGGTCATCGTCCAGTGCCAATGTTCAGGAGTCGCCACGACGACGTAATCGATGTCTTTGTGTTCGAGCAGTCTTCGATAATCGGTTTCCGCATGGTCAGCCTGAATGGTTGCCTTGCCCTCCTCGGCCCGCGTCTTCCAGCAGTCAGCGACGCAAACTGGGTGGAGATTGTTCTTCTCTTTGAGGTTGTTGATCACACCCATGTGGGCTTTGCCGATCACCCCGCCACCAATAAGTCCAACGCCGAGTCGATCGTTGGCACCGATGACCCGAGCATAGCTTTTGGCAGACAACTGGGTCGCCACGGTTGCAGCGACTCCTGCTGCAGTCAGGAATGTACGGCGCTTAAGTGGAGACTTGGGTGTTTCGTTCATGAGATTTTCCTCCGACTGTAGGTTGGCAAGGAGTTGCTTGCAAGAAACTCTGGCAAGATACGATAGGGTGGGAGCAGGCGCGGAGTCGAAAGGCTCGAGCCTAGCTTAACAAGGAGGTTCGAGCATAGCAGGCGATGGGGCTAGATGCAAATGCACCCCAAGGCCAAACCGTTGACATTCTTAGGGATTCGGGGTTCCCGATACGGCGTTGATCGCCTCGCTGAGGGCTCTCTGGCGAGCCACGATCTGGTCGCGAAGAGCTTGAATTTGCTTAAAGGTCGCAGAAATCTCCGATCGGGTCGTCTGCGACTCTTCTTGCAGCCTCGATGCCTCAGAACTGATAACATCGAGTTCTTTCTTGTACTGAGCGAAATCCTTATCGAGTTTGGATCGCTCTTCTTGACCCAAGCGAACTTGATTGTCAGCTATTCCTTGCGATTTTTGCATTTCTGCCAATTCTCGCTGGATCAGTACGGCATCCTGCAATGCAGCGGTGATCTGTCGACGAACCTCTCGGAATGCATATTCGTAATCGTTCAGCGGTCGAACAAAAACAGGTGCCACGACCTTGATCACATCCTGCTTGCCAAGATCGTTCGCGGTGGTCGAATCGAAGACGATTTTATCACCCTGCTTGAAGGAAACCTTGGCACCCTCTTCACCTCGTTTGAGCCTTGCGTCGACGGATCGACCGCTGAGGTCATAGAAACCCCCTTCGGTCGCATTGCGTTGCTCTTGCGCATCGACTTCGATCGTATAATCTTTCAAGAACTCAACACGCACATAGACTTGTTCGGGTGGAGTTCCCTCGGGGGGGCGAGAACCGTCATTGAGATACGATTGAAGGGCTCTGGCCTTGATCGCTTCTTGAATCTTAAGTCCCGTCGGTTCTGCAGTGGCCAAGGCTGGATCAATCTTGAGCAAGGTGGACAGTTCAGTTAAGTCCATACGACCGAAAATCGAGTTCTCATCAGGCTTGGAACCCTCGGCTGCGAATGCGTCATGCGAGTCCAATGGCATGAGCTCGTAGATCGACCAAGTCTGAAACTGACCCGATCCGATGGCGGCGATCTGCTCGGGGGTCAACGTTCCAGTGGGTTTGATCTTGATGTTTCCACCGTTTGCATCTGAGACGACGAACTCACCAAGATAGATCGTTGGCAAGAGACCTCTCGGTTCGGCAGACTCACCGAAGACATGAACGATCGTCTGTGCGGAAAGGCCGACATCGGTCGCGGGTGCTGCTGGAGCGGCTGGTGCCGGTGCAGCTGCACCTGGTTGTGCGTTAGGATCTACCTGGTTGGGGTCGACGACTGGAGCGACCATTCCCAATTGCAAAGTCGCCTCGCCTTGGGCAAGCCCCGCGACCCTAGCTCCCCGCCAAACGCGACCTCTCTCGACGTTCAATCGATTCAGTTCGTTGGTCACCGGAACATAGCTATTCATGTCCGGATTCGGATTGAGCTTATCTCCGTAACTGACTTGATCGAGCTCTCGCTGGCGCTGAGCTACTTTTTTGTTGAGGGTTTCGTAAGCCTTCATGTAACCGTTGCGGCGGCTCGACACCCCGGCGGTGAAGAACATCAAGCACCAGATTTGGATAAACAGCAAGCTCATCAGAACCGCGTGCAATGCGCCCCACTCTTTGACGGACTTGACCATCATCCAGATAAATAGGCCAAGGGTCAGGACGACCACTAACCACACTATCATTCCCATTAAGTCCATGAGGTCAGCCGTGATGGGTTAATCGTAAAAAGGAAATCAACTGCGCCGGATAACTCGGCTATCATCGCCAAGACAGCCAAGAATTCCCTAGCATAGTTGGAAATAATCGGCAGTCCTATTATTTTTGAGACAAAACCGATGGTAAGTTGATGAAATTCGGGTGTCAAGCAACGTCTACCGGGAGGGTTGGGGTCCCGATGACGACTTTGCATCCTGTAGGGATTCCTCTTGAGTCTCCCGATTGCGGAGAATTCCCCGCTTTTTCCTGGCTTTTTACCTAAAGAAATTTTTCCGGAGAACCCCCAAGTGGCAGAACCGATCATCAGCGTCAGCGGCCTTCGCGGAATTATTGGCAAGGAGTTGACCCCCGAGGTTGCCATCCGTTTTGCTCGAGCTTTTTGTAGCCAGATGGCACCCGGGCCGATCCTTTTGTCCAGGGATGGCCGCACCAGCGGTCCATTCCTCTGTGATGCAATCGCCTCTGGAATCGTCGCTTGCGGGAGAGAGTGCCGCTACCTGGATGTCGTTGCCACACCAACCCTCGGAGTTGCAGTACAGACCCTAAAGGCCGCCGGCGCAATTCAGGTATCTGCCAGCCACAATCCCCCCCCTTACAACGGAATGAAACTCTTTGGCCCCGACGGCAGAGTTTTACCTGCAACCCTAGGCCACCGAGTCTTAGAAGCGTATCGGAAACTTTCGCAAGACCAACACATCGCTCCTTGGGCTGCTTTTGACTCGATCGGTTCTCGATCCAAAGTCGACGACCCTCATCAAGCCCATTTAGATCGCGTTCTAGCCACGGTCGATGCGAAAGCCATCGCTCAACAAAGAATCCGCGTGCTGGTCGACAGCAACCACGGTGCTGGCTCGATCCTTGCCGCTCGATTGCTCGAAGCCCTGGGCTGCGACTTTCAAATCATCGGCGATCGACCCGATGGTCGCTTTAGCCATCCTCCTGAACCTATCAGCGAGAACCTATCGGCCATCGGTTCGACTGTCCTGGGCGGTGGATTTGCCGTCGGCTTTTGCCAAGACCCCGACGCAGATCGCTTGGCAATCCTCGATGAGCATGGCAATTACATCGGTGAAGAGTACACGCCGGTTCTATGCGCCATGAGGGCTTTAATGCTCCGACGCGGTCCCTTGGTGACCAACTGCGCATCGAGTTCAATGACCGAGTATTTGGCAAACAAGTACCAGGTTCCGTTCTTTCGATCGAAGGTTGGCGAAGCCAATGTCGTCGATTGCATGCTTGAACACCATGCTCTCTATGGTGGTGAGGGGAGCGGTGGACCGATCGATCCCCGCGTTGTCCTGGTCCGCGATAGCTTCGTCGGCATGGCTCAAGTCTTGGATCTGATGGTGGCCACTGGCAAATCGATTTCTCAGTTGGTCGATTCGCTACCTCGTATGGCAATGATCAAAGACAAAATGACCTTGAGCAAAGAGAAACTCGATGCCTCGATCGAGTTGCTGCAAACCGGTCTGGAGGCCGATTCGGTCAGCACCCTTGACGGTGTGAGGCTCGACTGGGCCGACGGATGGTTGCTTTTACGTTCGAGCAACACTGAGCCATTGGTGCGTTTGATTGCCGAAGCCCCCGACAGGCAATCGGCTGAGGACCTGATCCGACGCGCAAAAACACTCATGGAAAACGCTTGAAAATCGCTCGCCTAATGACAGCTAGTTCTCCTTTTTTTCGCGTTTCTTGGGGTTCTTATGTTGCGGGGCCTTTTGCGCAACCATTAAATTAGAACTTGATTTATCGACTTTTGACCGGCTTTCCTTTCCCGGAGTCTGCTTTCTATGGCCGCCCTGAAACATCTCGCACTTGCTTCGATCATCTGTTGGGGAACATCAACAGGATCTTGTGTCCTGTTTGCCCAAGACAAATCCGATAACACTCCCGCAACGCAACTTGCGTCCCAGCTCGATCCCTGGCTGGCTGCTCTTCAACTGCGAACCGAGCAGTTCACTTTAAGCGGTAGTGGATCGCTTCCGATCGACAATAAAGTTCAGCAGATCGATATGAAGCTCGTGCGGCATTCAGATGCCCATTTTGAACTCGCCCTAAACCATCCGCAGTATGCGATCACTTTGGTTCGAACCGCCGATTTGACCGCTGTGGTTCTACCCAAGCATCGCAAGGTGTTTTGGGGGCAAGGTGAAGTCGATGCAGAAGACAACCTCGACAGCAAAGAGTTCCTCAAACGCACCATTAAGGGAACCACGCAGATCGCAGCACCTTTTGAACTAATCAAATACCTCGATGGAAACGCTCTGGCCGATCTGGTCTTGAGTTCCAATCAAGCTAAACCCTCGTCCGACTCTAAAGAGTGGATCGTCTCGGACGATGTTCGAGTCCGCATGACTAGCGGTGATGAGTCGAGCGTCGCAGTATCGGCCAAAGAGATTCAAGCGACCCTCAAGCTCAGCAAAGAGCATTCGGTTCTCTTTGCTCGCATGCAAGGGCAGTCTCCGCAAGCTTGGTTGTCAACGCATTGGGGTGATTACGATGCCCAGGAGCTCTCGCGCATTGAAATCGAAACAACCATCGCACGAGGTTTGCGAAGGGCTAGCGAAGTCCTGGCTCCCTCAAGTCGATTGACCGAACCGACTCAGAAGGCTCGCAAGGTTGAAAACGGTGAATTGCGTTGGATCGACGGTCAGCGTGTCGCACTTTTGTACGGCACTCCGGAGCAGATCGGTAAGGCTCACGGTCAACTGCTCAAGGCTGAGGCTCAGCGTTGCATCGACTCGGTCTTGTACGGATTTGGGTTTGCTCAGACGATCGCCAATGGTCGGTGGTTTCGCCAGGATCTCGATCTGGCTTACGCGCAGCTCAAGCCCCATATCCCTGAACGTCACTTGATCGAAACTCGGGCGATGGCCAAGTCGCTCGGCTTAGATCAGCAGCTTATTGAAACCCTGAACGTTTTCCCGGAGCTTTTCCACTGCTCAGGCTTTGCAGTCTTTGGAGATGCGACCGTGGGAGGAAAACTCTACCACGGTCGAGTGCTCGATTACATGACAGCGATTGGATTGCAAGACGCAGCTACGACATTTATCGTCGCTCCCGATGGTCACATTCCATTTGCCAACGTCGGATATGCAGGTTTCATCGGCTCGGTCAGCGGTATGAACGCCGAAAAAATTTCGCTTGGAGAAATGGGTGGTCGAGGGGAAGGTCAGTGGAACGGTGTGCCGATGGCCACATTGATGCGCCGTGCAATGGAAGAATGCGATTCGCTCGATGAGGTCAAGGACTTATGGCAAAAGAGCCCTAGAACTTGCGAGTACTACTATGTATTTGCTGATGGCCAAGAAAAGTCGGCAGTCGGTGTGGCTGCTACACCGGAGAAAATCGACTTTGTAGCACCCGGCCAAGCGCACGAACTGCTCGGCGATGGGATCCCAAACGCGGTCGTTCTCTCGGCAGGTTCGCGACTCACGGAGCTCAAGAAGCGGGTCAAGGATCAGTATGGCAAGATCGACACTGCCGCGGCTACAGAGCTTATGTGCCGACCGGTAGCCATGGATTCAAACCTTCATAATGTACTCTTCGTTCCCGAAGATGGGCTGCTCTATGTAGCCAATGCAAGCCATTCGAAGCCTGCTGCCGAAATGCCCTACGCTAAATTCGATCTCGGAGCACTGCTCGAAGAGATCAAGTCGCAAAGGGATGCTGCGGGCAAGTCCAAGCCATCGGTCTCGTTGGATAAAAAAGTATTTGAGGCCACCGACACAGTAGCCTTGGATATCTCGAAGGAATCTTCCGAAGATGCCAAGGCCTGCCTGAGTGGCTTGGGCTGGGAAAAGGGCAACTTTCAAGTACGCCTCGAGGATGCCGACGAGAAACAGCGCAAAAGCGGAATCGATCGAATTGTTCGATTTCCATCACCGGTTCCCAGCGGAGATCCCGTCAACGACTTGGTAGCCATGGAGTGGTATCAAGCCACCAAGAAGGGACAGAAGCTCGATCATGCTCCAGCGATTGTTGTAGTTCACGAATCCGGAAGGGGAATGACCGTCGGCAAGATGATTGCTCGAGGCCTGAGTAATCAAGGCGTGCATGCACTGCTGTTGCAGCTTCCGACCTACGGCATGCGTCGCAACCCTGCGAGTACCAAAAGTGAGGGGGAAGCCCTCATTGCTGGGTTGAAACAAGGTATCACGGATGCCCGCAGAGCGTACGATGCGGTAAGAGTATTGCCCCAAATCGATCCGCAGAGAGTTTCAATCCAAGGGACGAGTCTCGGCGGTTTCGTCGTGGCGACCACGACCGGCCTCGATGCGGCCTACCACCGATCGATGATTCTACTGGCCGGCGGTGATTTGTATGGAGTGCTGGCCAATGGCGACCGAGACGCGGAAAAAACTCGCAAGGAGCTAGCCAAGAGTGGCATTAGCATGGATCAAGCCAAAGAAGCACTCTATTCGATCGAGCCATTGAGATTGGCCCATCGCGTGGCAGCCGATAAGACCTGGCTCTATTCCGGATCAAGCGATACGGTAGTCCCACCGGTGAGTTCCAAGAAATACGCTCTTGCTGCGAAACTTCCCGAAGGCCACCACATCGAGCTCCCAGCCGATCATTACTCGGGCGTTGTTTTTCTTCCCAGTGTCATTCAGCAGATGGCCAATTTGGCTTCGCAGACACCCAGCAGTCCGTCAGCCGATAGCAAACTCCAAGGTGGATCTGAGTAACACTGCAAGGGACTTGCATTGGTCTCGAAAAAAGCTTGATGACTCGCTAGACTAATGCTGCTTACGGATTTTTGTTCTAAAAATTACAATGAGGAGATTCAGGTGACCATTACGCGCGTTGGAACCAATGAGAAGTACGCTGAGGGCTGGGCCAATATCTTCGGTAGCGGAAAATCGGCTAAGAAGGCTTCCACAAAAACAGCGACCACGAAGGCGTCGCCCAAGAAGGCCGCTTCAAAGAAGGCCGCTGTAAAAACGTCAACCGCGAAGAAGACAACCGCTAAGAAAACAGCTGTAAAAACAACCGTCAAGAAGACTGCGACCAAGAAAAAGACCAAGAAGTAAGCATCGAAACGCCAGCGAGCAACGCGGAATGGATGATAAAGAGGAAGCCTATTTTCTGAATCAGATCCCGGAGAAACGTGGATCGAGATTCCAGGCTTCCAAGATTTCTTCGGTGGTTCGAAAAGTCATCCAGCAGCGGGGATACTCTTCGGTTCAATCGGCCGATCAATTGCGTAAGGCTTGGACTGAAATCGTCGGTGATCATCTTGCGAAACATTCGACGATTGGAAAAATCGAGCGAGGGCAATTGACGGTCGTGGCGGCCAATAAGGTTGTGGCGACCGAACTGGATTACATGAAGTCTCAGATCTTAAGGGGCTTTCAGGAGAAGCTCCCGGAGTTTTCGATCCGATCCATCCGAGTACGCAGCGATGCTAACCGATGATCCCCAGTGGCGATGTTTCGCATTGAAGATCGCTTATGATGGATCTAGGTATGCCGGTTGGCAGATTCAACCTAATGGACTTGCGATCCAGCAGGTCCTCTCAGAGAGTCTTGCTCAGGTTCTAGGACATCCAGTCTCGATCCAAGGCAGTGGTCGGACCGATGCAGGGGTACATGCTCGCGGTCAAGTCGCCTCTTTTGGCACCACAGCATGGAAGCACTCGGCAGAAAAGCTTGTGCGTGCTATCAATCAACATCTACCGAGGGATATCGCTGCACTGGAGAGCCGAGAAGTGGTCGCTCGATTCGATCCGATTCGAAATGCGATCTCTAAAACGTATCGATACACGATTCGCAACTCGAGCGTACCGGATCCTCTTGGACATCTATACCACTGGTGGATTCCACGCGAGCTCGATGTGCCAGCGATGCAGCTTGGCGCAAAAAGATTGATCGGCACTCATGACTTCAAGTCGTTCGAAACTCTCGGCTCGACGCGCAAGACATCGGTCCGGACGGTTTATCAACTATCGGTGCAAGTTGCTCAGGCCCTTGCTGGCAGAGAGATTTTGATCGAGATCCAAGCGGATGGGTTTCTCTACAACATGGTACGAAACATCACTGGAGCTTTGGTCGAGATCGGCAAAGGACGCTTTGGCCCGGTTTGGCTCGATGGTTTGATCGATGCCAAAGAGCGCGATTCGGAGAGTCAAACAGCACCCGCTCGAGGTTTGTGTTTGATGCATGTGGAGTATCCCGATTCGCTATACATCGATTCGCCGCAGGATTGATCTGGAAAACATAAAGGGAGTTGAGGAATGCTACGAAGTGGTCTGGATGTCCTGCTCACGAATGAAAGACGGTTGCTCCAGGGTAAGCGGATCGGTTTGGTAACGCATGCTGCGGCTGTGGATCGATCTCTACGAAATAGTATCGAGGCCATCGGTTCAATCCCTGGTGTTCGGATGGTGCACGTCTTTGGTCCCGAACATGGACTTCATGGTCAGGCCCAAGATTTGATCGGCGTTGGTGACGACGAAGCCCCTGGATTGGAACAACAGATCCAAACCCGAGTCATTAGCTTGTACGGCAAGACTTTCGACAGTCTAAAACCCACTCCAAATCAACTCGATGGTTTGGACTACCTGATCCTTGATTTGCAGGATGTCGGGAGTCGGTACTACACCTTCCAAGCGACGATGAAGTACTGCCTGGAGGTTGCACTACCTTTGGGTTTGAGCGTGATCATCTTGGATCGCCCCAATCCGATTGGAGGATTGCAGGTCGAAGGCCCGGTGGTCTGTGCCAACTACGAGAGTTTTGTTGGAGTTCATTCTATCACGGTACGACACGGGTTGACGATCGGCGAACTGGCGAAACTGTATTACCGAGATTTGCTGCAAAGATACCAAGGCAAGCAGATCGGAGAGCTTCGAGTGATCCCTTGCCAGGGTTGGTCAAGGAGGATGTATTTTGACGACTGCGAGCTGCCTTGGGTGATGCCTTCTCCAAACATGCCAACACTCGATACAGCGATTGTTTATCCTGGACAGTGTTTGCTCGAGGGAACCAACCTTAGTGAAGGTCGTGGGACGACAAGACCGTTTGAGATTAGCGGTGCACCATGGATCGATGCGATGAAACTCGCCCGTACGATGCAGGCGATGGAATTACCCGGAGTGGTGTTTCGTCCGGTATGGTTTCGTCCAACTTTCCAGAAACATGCTGGCGTAGATTGCAGCGGAGTCCAAATCCATGTGGTGGATCGTAAGCGATTCACTCCGGTCAGAACGTCACTTGCGCTTTTAATTGCCATGCGAAACCAAGATCCTGAGCGATTTGCTTGGCGGACCGAGACCTATGAGTTTGTATCAGATCCGATTGCGATCGATCTGCTATTTGGTTCGAGCCAAGAGCGATTGGCCATTGAGCAAGGTGCCCATTGGGAGCAGATTGCTGCGGGTTGGGCTTCGCAGGAGGAGGAGTTCGCAGCGATGAGCCCAGAGGGTTGGCTTTACTAAACCGACGTCAACCAAGCCGACTTAATGAGGGTTATTTCGTCCAGTCTCGGCGTTGTCGGGAGCTTGGTATCCCCATTTTTTTGCGGTACTTGGTGATCGTTCTCCTGGCGACTCCTAGCCCTTGCTTTTGAAGTTCTTCCATCAATTCATCGTCGCTACAAGGACGTGTCTTGTCCTCTTTATCGATGATCTCTTGGAGTTTCAGTCGAATGGTTTCGTAAGCGACATCTTCTCCGTCGGCGGTTTGAGTACCGAATACAAAGAATCGCCTCAGTGGGAATATGCCTCGGGGGGTTTGAATCCATTTGTCATCGACTGCCCGGGAGATCGTCGTGACGTGAACACCGACTTCGTCAGCGACCTGTTGCATCTTGAGGGGAACGATGGCCTCGGGGCCTTCGTCTAGGAAACGCTGCTGATGTTTGACGATCGAGCTAGCGACACGAAAGAGGGTGCGTTGTCGCTGTTGGATCGACTCGATGAGCCACTGGGCGCTACCCACTTTTCTCTTGATGAACTCCTTTTCTTCGTCGGTGGCTTTGGGATCCATGAGCCTTCGTCGGTAGTATTCGCTGATCCGAAGAGTTGGGATGTATTCGTCGACGAGGCGAACGACGTACTGCTGATCGTCTTGCTGCTCGACGATCACATCTGGGGTGACCAGTGGCACGAAGGACTCCATGAACGAAGCACCCGGTTTTGGGTTTAGCTTGTGGAGTTCTTCACGCACTTTTTGGATCGTGTCGATCGAATAGCCTGTTTTCTTTTGGATCACAAGCATGCGATTCTCTGCAAGATCATCCAAGTGGTTGTTGATGATCAGACGCAGTTTATCGACCATCTCTGCATCATTAGTCAGTTGATTCAGCAGGCATTCCTTGAGGGATCTTGCCGCGATGCCAGAAGGCTCTAGGTTTTGTACAACCCGAAGGGCCTCTTCGGCCTTGGCAATGTCCTCAGGCTTGTGATCCGGCGGGAGCATATCGATCAGCGAGGAATGGAAATAGCCTCCGTCACGGGCGTCCAGGCAGGAAATGATTCGCTCGGCGATCTTCTCAATGTCGTCATCGATATCCAGTTCTGCCAGTTGATGGAGAAGAAAGTCATTGAGCGACTCGGGCCGCTCCATCGCATTGGCCATCAAATCGTGCTGGCGATCACCGTCCTCTTGGATGCGGCTAGAGGAACGGCGAAAATCATCGAAGGTATCGGGCATGTCATTGCCCATATTTTCGAGGCGCTCAAAGTCTTCGGCGTTCGACGAGTCCTCCCGCACGACCAATTCTCGCTCGTCCTCGGTCTTGGAAGATTTGGCCGAGTCATCCGATTCAAGATCTTCATCAGGAAGATTTTCGTCCCGCTCTGCCACTTCAAGCATAGGGTTTTCTTCCATCTCCTGCTCGATCCGCTCCTGGAGGGCTTGGATCGGTAGCTGCAGGATCTCCATCGACTGGATCATTCGGGGAGCCAGTTTTTGGGTTTGGATCTGTCGAGCTTCGAGTCCGAACGTAAGTCGCATGGAAGGTGTCAGGGAAAGTGGAAGGTGCATCGGGAGCGTCCGAGCGACCGATTCGCCTGAATTTTACCCCTGCGCCCATCGCTCGGGCAGGGTTGTTTTCCAAAAAAGAAAAAAATGGTACGCTGTTTGCTGACGTTTGCTAACGCTGGCTATCCTTGCTCTGAAGCAGTCCTTGCTTGATTATCGGATTCGTGTTGACCAAAGTCATGAATTTCACTACAACCCTAAAACTCATCAGGCTCCGTAGCCAAGTGGCTAAGGCAGCGGATTGCAAATCCGCCATGCGTGGGTTCAACTCCCACCGGAGCCTCTTACCGTCTGTAGCAACCTTCCCTCAAGACTTATTGAGGTAGGTCGATGCAGAGTAACTTTTCGATCGAGTTGCCAAACAACCCTTCAGATAAATGCCTCGAAGGGGTTCGTGCGAGGATTGTCATTCCCGCTCGTTTGGCATCAACACGACTCCCTGAGAAACTCCTTCTCTCTGAGTCCGGCCAACCCTTGATCGCTCATACTTTTGAAGCGGCCAACAAAAGCCGTCTGGCTCAA
>JBJSXX010000213.1:0-6624 GCA_046086605.1 Pirellula sp.
CACGAGCAGTTCAACGAGCGTCAAACCTTGCTTGGTTCGTTTTCTACGGATCATTGGTAAGCTCCGTTGATGCTGTAATTGGTGATATCGTCCTCGAAGGCCTTCGGATAAAGTGGATTAATCGCTCCGAGCCTTCGTGTCGCATCGGTTCTGGGAAACCATGGATCGCACATCGTTATCCCTGCTGGAGCGTAAGGAACTGGCATATTCACATCGGTCACTGAAGCGCTGGTATCAAGCAGTCTGTACTCAGAATTTAGGTTACTGAGATCTCCAGGGTCACGCTTTCTGTGCCATAATTTTACTCCGAATCCAAAACCGCCTTTGGCATCTCGATCCACTCCAGAGGAGATCACCAATGGAAATGCTATTGCGCTTGGCTTATAGACTTTGGTATTCGGAGCCTTGATTCGATACCCCGGATCTGCTTTGCGTGGATCTAAAGGATCGCTAAACGCGTAGTTTGCGAATCCATCGCGATTGAAGCTTGGGTGCAAAAGATCCGGGTGGAAACGTGTCGTGTCAGGGAAACCCGTTGGCCATCGCACCCAACAGATCGGTTGCCGATTCGCATCGAGGAATTCAAGTAGTCCATCGTTGTCGGTATCACCGATCTCCGTCTTGCCAAAGAGTTCGATAGCAGGACTTCCGTTGAGGTTAGAATCCTCGACGATCAGATAAAGGAATTCAGCATTGGCAACTTGAAAGACTGCTGGGTTCTGATCTGGATCGATGGAATCGAGTTGTTGACGCCAGTTTGGGTTGACTTGAGTCAGCCTTGCTTTGATCCTCGCTGCGCGGGGTGATTCCGAAGCAGTAACGACCACAGGCGCAAATACACCGTTGGCATTGGGGTTTGGAGCCTGAAGTCCGGTCCAATAGTTTCTTACCACTGGAAGCGTTGTTTTGATATCTTGATAGTGATCGGGCATCTCCTGGGCGATCATTTCGCGAAGGAGCATGACTCTTAAACGCTCTAAAAGAATTCCCTTCGGCTCGAACTCAGCATCATTATTTACATTGAGAACTTCAACTGCATTGCCTGGGATAGGCACGGCAAACACATTGCCAGCACCTCGAGCGAAGTTGATCGGATAGTTCTCGTACTCTTGCATGCGAGAGACGAGCACTTCGCTGATCTTGCGGATCGTGCTTTGGGTGCGAATGTTCGACGCTTCGGCAGATGCTTGCCGATAGGCTACCAAGAACATACTCGAGACGACCGTGATCAAACTGATCGAAACAAGGAGTTCGATCAAGGTGAGCCCTCGGTGCGTCGTTCGGTCTGGTCGCGTTGGTTTTCTCATGGTGCCTAAACCCTAGTTCGCTGATGGCGAATAATCAACTCGACTGGCCGAACGTCGGACCGTCGATGAAATTGGAGGTGTTGTCATCCACGGGGCGATCCCGGCCAAATTCGGGTAGATAGTAACGAATCGCGCTCTGAACACTTGGGACAGGAAAACGAGCGTTTTGACCTACAGGGCAAGCATTTCCGCCGGGTGCTGCAAAGAGCACCAAACCGGCACTGAGATCTTTTGGAGCGCGGCAACCGTAGAAATTATCGTAGCCTGCATTCATGATCTGGAACGTCTTGTTGTTTGCATACAACAAAGTGCCTGGAAAACTCGGGTTGATATCCGTCGAGAGGAACGGTCTTGCACAGTTCGGCGAACTCGATACAGGTCCAGGTACATAGAAATTGAAGTAAGAACCAGCGGTTGTTGAGAACTGATAGGTTCGACTATCAAAGTAGACGATGGGTCGTCCATTTTGCGAAACACCCGGACCGTTGCCGATGTACACCGGCATCAGATCATTTCCGACCCCTTCGGAAAAAGTCGTCTCATCGTTTGAAATGCCGTTGGGGGTCAGAGTGAGCCTGGAGAGCTTGAATTCAAAAAATGCGTTTTCTCGTTGGGTGTTGTAAATAAACACCGTTCCGGACTGCCTTAACGGTCCGCCAGGACCGGTGATCGGTCGTTGCGGATCGTTGCTAAATCCACCCAGGAAAAAAACCAACGCTTCTGCCGGGTCGAAAACGCGTCCACCGAGGGGATGCGTGCCGGTCAAATCGTTGTCGTTTCGGATATACGCATTGGCACCGCTATTGGCTGGATTGAGCAAGGCCAGCTCGGTGACCAGGATGTTCGGGAATGCCTTGCGCAAGTGAGCTTCCATCACCGGCCAAGAGCTCCCATCGGGTGGATAATCACCGTACTTGTTGCGATAGGCTTCAACTGCCGTGGCAATTGATTGCATCTCGTAGGCCTGGGCTTGCTTGAGAATCGAAACCCGTGCTGCGTTGACACCCCATGCCAACAGGCCAGCGAGTATCCCGAGGATCGCAATGACCACGAGCAACTCGACGAGTGTAAAGCCCTCGCGGCCTGTACGTCGAGCCTCCAAAACCGTGTGCTTCGTTTCGCCTCTCATGAGCAGTCCCTCGACTAAAATGATCTATCCAAAGTAGCCTTAGTGCCCTCACCACAGCCGAGGCTGTGGTGGTGACTGTGATGTAAGATGTCGTCGTGATGCTATTTGTTACCGCTTAGGTTCGTGATGAGCGAAATCAGCGGCATGAAGAGCGAGACAACGATAAAACCGACGGCGACCCCGAGGAACACGATCAGCAGAGGCTCGATCAACTTGGTCAAGCCTTCGGTCATCACGCGAACCTCTTCGTCATAGTTATCAGCGATTTTATAAAGCATCGTGTCGAGCTCACCGGTCTCTTCACCGACATCGATCATGTTGACCACAAGGTCATCGATGACCCGAGAGCGGGTTTTGAGCAAGTACAACGCGGCGCAAATGAAGGCTCCGATCGCAAGAGCACCGAGGCTCATCATTAGAAGCTGGCCTGCACCACCGGCATTTCGAGTCGGTGCACCATCGGCCGATTTGCCCGCCCCTCGGCCTGCGGTCAGGGCCACCGAGAGCATCATGATTCCTGGGAACATCCCCATCCATACCCAATAAAACAGGGCCATGGGATGGAAACCGAGATAGGAATTCTCCTTCATCGGTTTAGCGATTGTTTCACCTTCGCGAATCGCTTCGCTGACCTTGGTATAGATCCGCTCGAACATCGCGTTACCAGAAGTCTCGCGAGTGATATTGAGAGCTTCCAAGATAGGCACGCCAGAGGTCACCAGCGTACCAAGGGTCCGTGTCGTTCGGGCCAAAATGTTTTTCTCGACCAAGCTTCCGAAAACCGGTACCTTGATGATGAACATGTCGAAGCCCATCCGACCATGTTTGAACTTGCGGATCAGCTTTCCGATAAGCCACACGACGACGGGCAAGAGGAACATGAGCCAGAAATAATTCACGACATAGTCGCTCATGGCCATCAAGAGAACCGTCGGTGCGGGGAGTTTGAGTTCAAACTCGTCGAACATCTTCTTGAACGTCGGGACGATGAAGTACATGATCCCTGCCAAGATACCGGTGGCGACCAAAACGACCGCCACGGGATAGATCATCGCTCCCTTGACCTTTCGCTTGAGCGATTCGGCCCGTTCGAGGAACTCGGCCAAACGTTGCAAAATGGTTTCCAGAGCACCACCGGCCTCACCGGCCTTGATCATGTTGACATACAGGCGGCTGAAAACCTTGGGGCTCTTGGACATGGCTTCCGAGAGAGTCGAACCGGTTTCGATCTCATCGCAGATATCCATCAAGGCGTTCTTGAGCTTACCCCCCTTGAGGTTGTTCTCGAGGATTCTCAGCGACCTGAGGATCGGCAGACCAGCGTCTTGGAGAATTGACAACTGGCGCGTGAAAGTACAAATGTGCTTGGTCTTGGCCCCACCCATCGCGAAGGGGCGTTTTTTCTTAGCCCCTGCAGCGGTGGCCTGAGCCGCCCCTTTTTTCAGCGAGAGTTTGGTAACAAAGTAACCCATCCCTTTGATGGTGTTCTGTGCATCCTCTTCGCTTGGAGCCTCAATCACGTCCTTGATTTCTTGGCCTGTGCGATCCATGGCCTCGAACTGATACATTGGCATAGCGTTTTCCCCTGATAGGAAGTTCCTGTTCGGAAGTTTTCGTATGTCCGTTAACGAATTGGACGGATAAGGATTGTTAAGAAAAGATGATGGAGTCGGTTGGGCCTCTTCGGCCTAGGGCGATTGGCCGTGTAATATCATTTACAGAGTCGGCCTAAAAATCTAATTTGGGACGTAAAATTCTTCCCTGTCGGCAAAAAAACCGTTTTGGGGTTCGGATCAGCCGTCATGAACTGTTTCGCGGACGACTTCCTCGGCGGTGGTGTGACCTTGGAAAATAAATTGCTTGCCATAGTCCCGTAGGGTGATCATGCCGTACTCGACGGCTTTGTTTCTCAGTTCGTCGGTTGTAACGTTTCTGAGGATCATTTCGCGCAGGTCATCATTCATGACCATGAGTTCAAAAAGCCCGATACGGCCTTTGTAGCCGGTGTTATTGCAGTTGTCGCAACCTTTGCCACGGTAGAACTTCTGATCCTTGATGTCGGCCTTTTCCATCCCCAGTTCGTAGAGAACTTCCAAGGGTGGTTCGACCTCTTCGCGGCACTTGGTGCAGATCCGGCGAACCAAACGCTGGGCCAAGATCGCTTCGACCGTCGCGGTGATCAAGAACGTGGGGATCCCCATGTCTTTCATCCGCGTGATCGTGCTTGGGGCGTCGTTGGTGTGAAGGGTGCTAAAGACCAAGTGCCCGGTCAGGGAGGCTTGCACGGCGATCTCAGCGGTTTCAAGGTCTCGGATCTCACCGACGAGGATCACATCGGGATCTTGGCGCAAGATCGCTCGCAAGCAGGAGGCGAAGGTAACACCGATTTCATGATCGATTTGGATTTGAACAATGCCATCGATGTCGTACTCGACGGGATCCTCGGTCGTGATGAGTTTTTCAGTGATCTCGTTCATCTCTGAAAGTGCCGAGTAGAGCGTCGTGGTCTTGCCCGAACCGGTCGGGCCGGTCACGAGTACAATGCCGTTTGGCCGGCGCATGATGTTGCGGAAGTTCTCTTTGGTCGTTTCGTCCATTCCGACTTTATCGAGCGAGAGATTCACCACCGTACGGTCGAGGATCCGCATAACGACGCTCTCGCCGAACATCGTTGGCAGAACACTCACGCGAAGATCGACCGGGTGACCACCGACCATCAACTCGATTCGACCGTCTTGAGGCATCCGGCGTTCAGCGATATCGAGGTTAGCCATAACCTTGATCCGCGTGGTGATGGCAAAGGCAAGGTGGCGCGGGGGAGGAACCATCTCATAGAGGATCCCTTCGGCTTTGATCCGAATTCGAAATTCATCTTCGAAGGGTTCGAAGTGAATGTCGCTAGCGTGGTCTTTGATCGCAAGAAGAAGCACAAGGTTCAGAAGTTTTCGGACCGGTGCGCTATCGGCCAGAGCTTCTGCTCCGTCGAGGTCAAACTTATCTCCTTGGAGTTTGTTGGCCGCTTCGAAAAGCTCTTCGTCGGCATTGAGATCTGCGATGATCTTTTCAACGCTGAGCGATTCGGGTGAATAGAATCGATCGATCGTGGCTTTGATCTCTCGTTCGGTCGCCACGACCATTTCGATATCGAGTCCCAGGAAGGTTCTCAGTTCGTCTTGGACGGTTAGGTTTTGCGGGTCGCAGGTCGCGACGGTTAAGCGACTACCATCGAATCTCACCGGTACGACGCGATAGAGTTGGGCCATCACATCGGTGAGCTTCTCAAGCAATTCCTTGGGGATCGGGGTATCCCCGAGGGTGACTACTTTCATCCCCATCTGTTCGCCGAGAGCTTGGGCAAGCTGCTCATCGGTGATCAGCGCCATGTCTTCGGCGAGTTTCCCTAGCAGCGCTCCTGGCTGCTGTTGCTGTTCTTCGATCAGGAGCTGGAGTTGTTCATCGGTGATGAACCCCATGTCGACAAAGATCTGGCCGATTTTTCGCTGAGACATGTGCTACGAGGGTGTTTGGTTGTGTGTGATGGGTGACTTGTGATGCGAGGTTTCGATCAGCTTCCGTGATCGAATTCTTCGGCTGGCTTGTCGTCTTCGACGCCTCGGCGAGCGTTGACAATCCGCTTGGCCAAATCATCAGGCCGGTGGGCTTTGGCCAGGATGTCTTCGATCTCGACTTTGCCATCTTGCCAGAGACCAAACAGCGCGTCGTCCATGAGTTGCATTCCGAACTTTGCACCGGTTTGAATTGCCGATCCGATTCGGAAGGTTTTGTTTTCGCGGATCAGGTTTGCAATACCGGGGGTAACGACCAAGACTTCGTAGGCCGCACAGCGACCGCCGCCGATCTTGGGGATGAGCGATTGGGCGACGACCCCGAGCAAGCTTGTCGAGAGCTGGGTTCGAATCTGGTCTTGTAGGTTCCCTGGGAACGCATCGATCAAGCGGTTGACGGTGCCTTGGGCACTGTTGGTGTGCAAAGTACCAAAGACGATGTGGCCGGTTTCGGCGGCGCTGATGGCTGCAGAGATGGTGTCCAAGTCCCGCATTTCACCCACGAGAATACAGTCCGGATCCTGACGCAACGCGCGGCGAATGGCTTCCGAGAAGCTCGGGACATCGACCCCGACTTCTCTCTGATTGATCGTCGACTTCTTGTGATCGTGATAGAACTCGA
>JBJSXX010000214.1:0-6971 GCA_046086605.1 Pirellula sp.
ATCTCCGCTAGATCGGTGCCTGCTAGCTTTGACAACACCGGTGCCTCGTTGCGATAAGCTAGTTTGGCACACTGAGCAGCGATCGCCAATCGGCTGGCCTCGCTCTCGAGGGTACCCCCGATCTTGGTGCCGCTGGTTTGCTCGCTCGATGTGATCTTGGTATGCCCTATCTCCATCCCGGTATGGGACCTGCCTCGCAGGATCTGTCCATTGTAGACAAACCCACCACCGATCCCCGTCCCTGGAAAGATCCCAGCCACGCTATAAGCTCCCTTGGCCGCGCCGCATAGATACTCACCGTATACCCCTGCATCGACATCATTGAGCACAGCCGTCGGTCGGCCAAAGGCTTCCTCGATATGTTTCGCCAGCGGAACGTTCTTCCACTTCAAATTCACGGCCAAGTGGACAACTCCCTTTTCCATATCGACCGGGCCTGGACATCCGATGCCGATACTGCTGACTCGCTCCGGTTCGATGTTGGCATTGACCAGCGTTTCGCGGATCAAGTCGACGACGCGAACGATTCCGGCCTGGCCCCCATCGGCAGCTTTGGTCTTCTTGCGCTCCCGATGCAAAACCTTTCTTTTGTGATCCATCAAGACGCACAGCATCTTGGTTCCACCCAAGTCAAAACCACAGTAAATGTCTTCGCTCATGGATTCCGCACCGAGACTCAAGTTGCACTAGGAAATCAACCAGGGAAAATTTATCCCTCGAATTGTTTCGACCGGTCGATTATAACCTCAATCGAACCTTAGTTTGGTTACAATAAACGATTGCTCGATTCATTTATAGCCCTCTAATTTTCCATCTTTCGATCTACCCGTTTTGAAATCGATTCCATGACGATCCTCAACGTTCTTACCCGACGATCTACCAAACTCGCTTGGCTCTCTTTGTGCTTGATCCAATCCCCGGTTCTGGCCCAGCGTGAACTCAAAGACATTCCAGTGCCAGATCCCGAAGTCGAAAAATCGACCTTCGTCCTCGACGATGGCTGGAAAGCCGAACTCTTCGCAGGGGATCCGGCGATGGCCAAGCCGATCCACATGAACTTCGATAACCACGGTCGACTCTGGATTGCTTCGAGCGAAACCTATCCACAGATCAAACCGGGTGAACCATCCAATGACAAAATCTTGATCCTCGAAGACTCCGATAAAGACGGCAAGACCGACCGCACCATCGTCTTTGCCGATGGACTCCTTATTCCTACAGGCGTCCTACCGGCCAACGACGGGGATACGGCAAGCGCCTATGTCGTCAACAGCGACCAACTCCTGTACCTGCGCGACACCGATGGCGACCTAGTTGCCGACGAAAAGAAAGTCGTTCTTGCTGGGTTCGGCACCGAAGACACCCACCACCTTCTTCACTCGCTACGCTGGGGACACGATGGATGGATCTACATGAACCAGTCGATCTACATCCACTCCCATATCGAAACACCTTGGGGCGTCGAACGGCTCAACGGCGGGGGAATCTGGCGATTCCATCCGGAAACCAAGCGACTTGAAATCGTCGTTCGAGGCTTCGTCAATCCTTGGGGCGTTCACTTTGATCGATATGGTCAAATGTTCGCTACAGACGGTGCCTACGGAGAAGGGATCAACTACACCTTTGAAGGGAGTGTCTTTGTCACGGCCGTTGGAGCCAAACGCATCCTAAGCGGCCTGAATCCCGGCAGTCCCAAGCACTGTGGACTGGAAATCCTATCGGGCAACCATTGGCCCGAATCGATCCGTGGTTCGATGGTCACCAACGACTTTCGAGCACACCGCGTGTGCCGCTTCAAAGTCTCGGAAGACCGATCGGGTTACGAATCGGTTCAGCAAGCCGAGCTGATCAAAACCCCTCACGTGGCTTTCCGTCCTATCGATGCGAAACAAGGTCTCGATGGTGCTCTGTATGTCGCCGATTGGTACAACCCGATCATCCAACACGGCGAAGTCGATTTCCGCGACCCACGCCGCGATCGCACCCATGGTCGGATTTGGCGATTGACCCACAAAGATCAAAAGCCTGTCGAGAATCAGCCAATCACAGCCAAGGATCCGATCGAGAAAAACCTTCAGCGACTCGGCGATGATGCGGATCTTGTCAGGCTCTTTGCTGGACAAGCTCTGCGACGGCAAGTTCGAACCTCAGGCCCTGCAAAATCCAGCCTCGATGCCCATCTCCAGCAAGTCGCCAAGGATCCAGCCCGCGGCCTTGAACAACTGGAACTCTCCTGGGTACTCGAAGGCTTAGGCAACTTTGACCTTACCCTCCAGAAGGCTCTAATCCAATCCCAAGACGGACGACTCAGGGCAGCGTACACCCACCAAATCGCCAACCAAATCCGATGGGTCAAAACCAGCCAATTCGGATCGCTCGATCCTTCTCAAATCGGACAATGGACGGCCCTTGGAAAGAATCTTGTCCAGGACGAGCATCCTCGTGTCAGGCTCGAAGCGATCCGTTTGCTCTCGCAACTCCCGAGCGTCGAGTCGGCACAAGCCGCATGCTTGGCGTTGCAAAAGCCGATGGATCGATTCTTGGACTTTGCCCTCTGGCAAACCATGAGAGATCTTTCCAGCGTTTGGCTTCCAGAGTTTCGCTCGGGTAAGTTCCGTTTTGGAAACGATCCGTCGGCAATCGCTTTTGCATTAAAAGCTGTCGAAGATCCCAGCACCATCGATGCAGTTTTGACCATGCTCGATGAGAAACTCACAAGCGATGCTCCTTCAAACGCACAAGCGGCCAGATCGACCATGGCTATCTTGGTTGCCGAATTGGGGAATGGAGTTCAGCAAGCAAAACTCATCGATCGACTCATCGATCCAGTTTCACCCACGGTGCTTCCCGATGAGGCTCTCCGAGGTCAACTGCTCCAAGCCGTTTTGGATGCTTCCCAGCGTCGCAAAGAAGGCTTGGCAATCCAACCAAGGACGATCGAGTCACTGAGCAAGTTGGCCGATCAAGCGATTGCTAAGGATAAGAACAACGAAGCCTTGGCACCGATGGATCTAGGGCTTGCAGCTCTCCGTAGTCTTGGACCATGGCGTATCGGGGGTGCAAGACCTCGCATCGAAGCCGTCAGCCAAGACGCCGGTAGTTCCTCGACCGTGCGCATCGCTGCGATTCGAAGCCTTGCGAGCCTCGGCGATGATCCAGCCAAAGAACTCATTAACCAATTGACTCAAGATCAGAATATCGATGTTGCGATCGCAGCGATGGAACGGCAAGCCGATTCGAATTTCGGTGCCGCCGCAAAGGCCCTCGTCGCACGCGTGGCCAAAGACCCCTTGAGAGCCGAAGCTCTCAGCAATGCAGCAGCCGGTTTCCTTGGTCGCAAAGATGGGGCTCAAAACTTGCTCGCTGCCCTCGAAGGTGTCTCGATCGATGCCTCAGCCGCCAGACAGCTCAAGTCGGCTTTGCGCAAGATGAACGCTCCAGGCGATCTGATCCAAGCCATCGATCGGGCAGGCAAGTTGCAAGAGAACCGATGGGTTCTAAACGATGAACTTAAAAACAAATGGCTCGAACTTGCGAAAACCCAAGGCGATCCGGTTCAAGGCGAATGGATCTATAGGCGCAATGAACTCCAGTGCATTCAGTGCCATAAGATCGGCGGCGTTGGTGGATTGGTAGGGCCCGATTTGACGAGCATTGGAGCCCAAGCACCGGCAGACTATCTACTGGAGTCGTTGCTCAACCCAGCGGCTAAAGTCAAAGAAGGTTACAACGCCAAACTCGTTCGTACCGATAGCGACGAAGTATTAGCCGGTATACCAGTTCGCGAGTCGGACGACGAAGTCGTGCTGCGACTTGCCGACGGCAAAGAGGTCACCATCGATAAGGGTGACATCCAAGAGATCAAAGAGTCCCGGTCGCTCATGCCCGATGGACTTCTGGATTCACTGACCCAAGAAGAAGCGATCCATTTGTTGCGGTTCATCACCGAGATCGGAAAGATCGATGGCAAGATGCTCGTCGCTAACGACGGTGCCATCCGCCAGTGGGAGACGTTGCTTTGGACCGAGAAAGCGCACGTGCTTTTCAATCGAACCAGTTTCGACTCGATCAAAGGTGACCAATCGAACTTCACGTGGCAACTCCATCCTGCGTTGGTATCTGGCGGTGTTCCGATGAGGTCGTTGGCAAGCTTCCGCCCCCATCCAGGAGTTCCGAACCATACGTTCTTGCGAACCAAGTTGAGCATCACTCGGGCTGGTGATGTGGTACTCGATTTTGGCAATGCACCCAAGGGAGCGATTGCCTTGTGGGCCAATGGAAAACCGGTTCCTGTCGATGGCAAGAGTGTCAAACTATCGATGGGCGAAGGAGAGCAATGGGTTTTTGTTGGGGTCAACCGAGACATCCTTGGCGATGAGTCGGTGAGGATCTCGATCGATCCGAACTTGACAACTGCTAAGCAGTAGAGCGGGGTAACTCGATGAAGCTCACAAAGTTCTTTACGCTAGCGATTGTCGCGATAGCTTACGTGTCTGGTTGTGCTGTAGCCAATGCCGACGATTGGCCTGAGTTTCTTGGGAAAAGCAGAAGCGGCAAGTCGGCCGAGACTGGGCTTATCGATGCATTCGGTGCCGATGGACCGGCCATCCGCTGGCGGGTGCCAGGTGGTGTGGGCATGTCGGCGATCGTTGTGCAAGACGGCTTTGCAGTAACGAGCTGGAACGCCGCGGGCAAGCAATGGCTTGTGGCACTTGAGACCACGTCGGGTAAAGTTCGATGGAAGGCCGAAATGGGGCCAGCATACAAAAACCCCATGGGTGATGGTCCCAGGTCGACACCATCGATCGCGGGGAGTCGTGTGTATGCGTATTCCGGGGAGGGGATCCTCATCGCGGTGGAGCTTGCGACGGGCAAGCAACGATGGCGCAAGGATCTGATACAGGAGTTATTGGCCAAACCGTCTGAATATGGAATGTCCTGTTCGCCGTTGGTGATCGACGATCGGGTGATTGTGCAAACAGGTTCTGACGATGCTGCTGTGGTAGCCGTTGCGACCGAGGATGGCAAGCTGATTTGGAAGAGTGGTTCTGGGCATGCGGGATACTCTTCACCGGTGCTGATGGATATTGCGGGAGCAAAGCAAGTTGTCAGTTTTAGCGGGACGGCTGTCATGGGGATAGATCCTGATAGTGGCAAGTTACTTTGGAGCTATCCGTTTGAAACCGATTATGGTTGCAATACAGCAAGTCCGGTGTCGATCGATGGAGGAGTATTTATTTCATCGGGTGAGAACCACGGTTCGGTCCTTCTGGACATCAAGAAAGACAATGGTACTTACAGCGTTTCCGAGCGATGGAAATCGCTCGATGCCAAGAGTGTGATGCGCAATGAGTGGCAGACATCGATCGTTTTGGGCGATTATTTGTATGGCTTTGATAATGTGGGGGCTGCTGGGCCAGTGACCCATTTTTCGTGCATTGAGGCCAAGACCGGCAAAGCACTATGGCAGAAGAGTCGTTTCGGAAAAGGGAACATGGTGTATGCCGACGGTAAGTTTTGGATAACGACGATCGAGGGCGAGTTGGTGATCGCACGGGCCGATGCCAAGGGGATGCAGGAGCTCAGCCGCGTTTCGCTAGTGGAGAAGAATCGCCAAGCAATTACGATTTGCGATGGCTATGGATACATGCGCGACGACAAAGAAGTGGTGTGTGTTGGTTTAAAGAAATAAGATCCAGTTTCCAGGGGCGATGCCCCTGGCTAGGGTGATTATGGCCATTGGCCAACCGTAGCGCTTGCTAGGTTCCATCCTCACCCTTCCAACTTCCCACTTCCAACTTCGTTTTACCCCCCTTCGCCCCCAGGGCTTTGGCTGGGGGAGGAGGGGACGGGGGTGGAGGGGGCACAGCGCGCTGGAAGCTGTTTCATTGTAAAACGGTTTTTGGTTTTGTTCGCCAAAGGCGATACTCATCATAGCCTGGGGTATCACCCCAGGACTTTTGGCAACGGCGATATGCAAACGCAATATTTCCCAGGGGCGATGCCCCTGGCTATGGTGATTATGGCCCTTGGCCAAATGAATTGCTTGCTAGGTTCCAACTTCACCCTTCTAACTTCCCACTTCCAACTTCGTTTTATCCCCCCTTCGCCCCCAGGGCTTTGGCTGGGGGAGGAGGGGACGGGGGGTGGAGGGGGCATAGCGCGCTGGAGGCTGTTTCATTGTAAAACGGTTGTTGGTCTTATTCGCCAAAGGCGATACTCATCGTAGCCTGGGGTATCACCCCAGGACTTTTGGCAACGGCGATATGCAAACGCAATATTTCCCAGGGGCGATGCCCCTGGCTAGGGTGATTATGGCCGTTGGTTAAATGAATTGCCCCCGGCGCGGCTTAGCCCAGCTTGGGCCTCTTCAACATTCGCGCCGATCGATGTGACCGTAGCAATTGACGTGAGAGCGTCCGGACGACACCGAGTTGCTCATCCAGAGATTGACAGACTCTAACGATCCGAACTGAGAATCGAAACGTCCTTTCGACAATATCTCTCTGTCGCTCCTCGGCCACTTCTAACTTCTCCCTTCTGACTTCTCACTTCTCCGACTTGGGGATTCCTGATGAACTCAGGGCAAGGCGGAAGCCGAAGTAGTTGAGCCGGAACGACGGGTCGAGCCCGAAACGGATTGCCGGACCCGCAATTCGCGGCCTCGCCGTACCAACCGCCGCCACGGTACGCGCGGTACGAGCCCGTTGACGGTCCGACAGGATCCGTAAGTGGTCCCTTCGGATACTTGCTATCGTACCAGTCAGAACACCATTCCCATACCGAGCCGTGACCGTCGTGGATCCCCCAAGCGTTTGGTTTCTTTGTTCCCACCGGGTGATTTTTGCTGCCAGAGTTTTGACTTATAAAAAGGGGACAGACCCCGTTTTTGTTAATAGATCTCGAACGCTTCGTCGAGGATCGGCCGTAGCTCAGGGAAGGTCAGGCAGCTACGAATGCCACGGCCTTCG
>JBJSXX010000215.1:0-8574 GCA_046086605.1 Pirellula sp.
GCTGGATCTTCTTTCCTTTCAAGGCTCCGGGTTGAAAATCGATAATCGAAAGCTCGATGATCGACTTGAGTTTGAGCCTCGGTGCTGCTCCATTGGATCCGCTCTGCTCGCTAGGGTAATTCGATAGCCAAGTGTCTCTGGTAATATCAACCCTAACCCATCCCTCTGAGGATGTTTGCCCAGATGCATAGGTCTGGGTGATCCATAGAAATACGACGGATAACAGACAAAGTAGGAACCGATTTTGAATGGATGTTCTCATTGGATACCTCGTGGGCAAGCGATCGGACTTTAAAGCCAGCAAAGCTTGAGTAGTTACTTGGACTGGTCTGGTTTTTTTACAACTTTAGTGGCGCGCTTTGAACGCGTTACGAGGGTCGGTTGCTCCTGGGTGCGAATCGTCTCCCACTGCATAAGAGCATCTCCAGTATAGCTTGGATGTTTCCCTGGAGATTTTCCTTGCCCGTTCGACGTACGGGCATAGTTGATCAGATCCTCTGGGCTTCCTGCATAAACCAAGTCGCCTCCATTTCGCCCAGCCTCCGGCCCCAGATCGATCACCCAGTCGACATTGCGTATGACCTCCAAATTGTGCTCGATGATGATCACTGTATTGCCTTGATCGACCAATCGATTCAACACATTCATGAGTTTGTTGATGTCATCAAAATGCAAACCGGTCGTAGGTTCGTCGAGCACGAAAAGTGTTTTCCCTGTTGTGGGTCTAACCAATTCCGCAGCAAGCTTGACCCTTTGAGCCTCTCCCCCAGAAAGGGTCGGTGCGCTTTGTCCGAGTTTGACATAGCTCAGCCCCACATCGCACATCATCTTGAGCATCCTTGCGATCTTCGTTTGATCTTTAAAAAGCTCTAAGGCTTCAGCGGTAGTCGATTCCAAGACGTCGTTGATGTTGTGGCCTTGAAACTTGATGGCCAATACCCGTTCCTTAAACCGCTTGCCCTTACAAACTTCGCACTCGATCCAAACATCGGGCAAGAAATGCATTTCGATACATCGTTTTCCAATGCCTTCGCAAGCCTCACAGCGACCGAGCCCCGTGTTGAAACTGAAATAGCTCGCATGAAACACATCGCTCATCGGTAACTGTGCGTAGAACTGACGGATTAGATCAAACACTCCCGTGTAAGTCGCCGGCGTACTGGCTGGGCTATTGCTAAGTGGCGACTGGTCGACCTGCATGATCTTGTTGAGGTAATTCTCTCCTTCGATGCCTCCGTGGGCTCCTACGATCAAGTTCGATCGATGGTACTTCCTGGCCAGCGCCGGATAAAGAATGCCTTGAACCAACGAACTCTTACCACTACCGCTCGGCCCGGTCACCGCGATCATGTGCTCAAGAGGGAAATCCACATCGATCATCTTGAGCGTGTTGTGCGACGCGCGACGAAGGGTTAACCACTTGCAATTCGATTTTTCCTTCGACGTCGTCGGATCAATGATTGGCTTTCGCGTATTGTCGATCTGAATCGACTTGGTTCCCTTGAGATACGGGCCCGTAACGGAATCAGGATTTTCTTGAATCTCCTTCAAGGATCCTTGGGCCACGATCCTACCACCCTGTGGGCCAGCACCAGGTCCAAAATCTCGAATCGCGTCAGAGCTGCGAATGACATCCCGATCATGCTCGACAACCAGCAGCGTATTGCCCAAATCTCGAAGGTTGTGCATGGCACGAATCAGTTTGTCGTTGTCCCTCGGATGCAACCCAATCGTGGGCTCATCCAAAACATACAACACCCCGGATAGACCCGTACCGAGTTGACTTGCCAAACGGATCCGCTGCGCCTCGCCACCCGATAGCGTGTTTGCCGTTCTACCTAAGGTCAAGTAGTCCAGTCCGACATCGACTAAGAACTCTAATCTTTGAATGATTTCACGCAGCAGCTCGCCTCCAACCTGAACCTCATGCTTCGAAAGATCGATCGCGCGAATCCAAGGGAGCAGTTCATCGAGCGGCATGAGCATGAGCTCTCCGAGCCTGTGGCCAAACCACCGCATGTGAGCTGCCTGTGGATTGATCTTGGCACCCGCACACATTCTGCAAGGCACATCGGCAAGGTACTCTTGCAGTCGATAGCGAATCTCATGTTTGTAACTTGAGAAATGCTCAAGCGTCGGGAGGATCCCTTCGAATCGAAATTCAAACCACGGAGCCGTCGAATTCTGTGCATCGGATAAATCGCTTCGATAGACAGGGATCAGGGCGTCGCCCGAACCTTGGAATAAAGTATGCAACTGCCTATTGGTCCACTGACAAAATGGCTCGTCGATGGGCAATTCGAGTTGCCTTGCCATGGCTTTCAAAAGCACCTTTTCCATAGGGTGCTCCCCTGGCGTCCACAGCAGTAGCCCACCGTCTAAGAGACTCAAGCCACCATCGATAAACATCATCGGATCGGTTCCCTTTTGGGTTCCGAGTCCCGAGCAAGCTTCGCACCAACCCACCGACGAATTGAATGAGAAGGAATGCGGTGTGAGTGACTCAAAGGAGATACCACATGCGTGGCATGCCGAGTGCAATGAGTAGGTTTCCACCTTCCATCTGGACTCAGGCCGAGAATCATCGACCATCGCAAGCTGTGAGATACCCAAACCGAGTCCTAGTGCCGTCGAAGCGCTGTCGGCCAGTCGCTTACGATCGACTTGGTCGAACTGAATTCGATCCACCACGACTTGGAGTTGCTGTACTTGCTTGGCTGAAATCTTTAATTGATCATCAATCTGCTGAGTCTTCCCGTTGACCCGAATTCGTGTGTACCCCATTCGCAAAAGATCTTGCAAGAATGTATCGAGGTTCTGATTCGCATGGGGTGCCACTGGCGAGAGGATCAAACAACGCTGAGGCAGGCTCGCATTCTCAGCCGCTTCGGCTTTCTTTTGCATCCATCGATCGAGGATCTGATCGATCGTCTGGGCTTCTACCGGTGCATCGCATTGCGTGCAGTGCTGTTTTCCCATCCTAGCAAAGAGCACTCGGAAATAATCATAGATCTCCGTCACCGTGCCAACCGTAGAGCGAGGCGTATGAGAAAGCCCCTTTTGCTCGATGGCGATCGCGGGAGCTAGCCCATCAATGCGCTCAACCGGAGGCTTTGGCATTTGACCGACGAACTGGCGAACATACGGACTGAGGCTCTCGACGAACCGCCTTTGACCCTCTGCATAAATGGTTTCCATCGCAAGCGATGTTTTGCCACTCCCGCTGTGCCCACAAAAAACCGTCATGGCCTGTTTGGGAATCGTTGTGTCGATATTCTTGAGATTGTGTTGGCTTGCTCCGACAACGCATATATCTTGCATCGCAGGACTCCGGAGCTTGGAAGTTTCCGCGAGCGGTTTTTCCTTGATCGATTTCTTCTTTACCGCAGCAGTCCCCTTTTTGCTCGATGGCTTGTGGCTGTGCGTCTGAAGATGATGCTTCAATGCAACCCCCGTATACGAGTTTGAAACCTCCGCAATCTGCTCGGGGGTTCCGCAGCACAGTACCGTCCCCCCCCCTGCACCACCCTCGGGCCCCAAATCGATTACCCAATCGGCCGATTGGATCAGATCCAGGTTGTGCTCGACAACCACTACCGTGTTCCCTTTGTCGACCAAGTTATGCAGGACTTGAAGTAGCAGATCGATATCATGAAAATGCAGACCGGTCGTCGGTTCATCGAGCACATACATCGTGCTGCCAGTCCCGCGTTTGCTCAGTTCACGCGATAGCTTAATTCGCTGTGCCTCACCCCCCGAAAGACTCGGCGAAGGTTGCCCGAGTTTGATGTAATCGAGCCCAACATCGGCCAATGTCTTGAGCTTGCTGGTTATCTTCTCAAAGGCATCGAAATGCTCGATGGCTTGCTGGACATCCAAGTCCAAACAATCGGCGATCGACTTGCCCTTGAAGAGAACCTGGAGGGTCGATCTTGCGTACCTTTTACCTTCGCAAACAGGACACGGGACCCAGATGTCGGCCAGGAACTCCATGTCGAGTCGCAACGCGCCGTGCCCTTCGCACCGCGAACATCTTCCAAGCTCGGTATTGAAGCTAAAGGTACCGGGTGCAAATCCCCGCCGCTTGCTCTCTGGCAATTCGGCAAATAGATCGCGAATCTCGTCGAATAGCTTGATGTAAGTCGCAGGATTGCTTCGCGGTGTTCGCCCGATCGGAGACTGATCGATCTCGATGAGTTTGTCCAAGTGCTCGATGCCGACGATTTTTTTATGCTCGCCGGGATTGTCTTCGGCTCGGTTCAAAGCATTGCGCAGAGCCGGTGAGAGAATGTCAGTGACCAACGAGCTCTTGCCCGATCCACTGACTCCGGTCACAGCGATCAAACGACCAAGGGGAAAATCAACATCGATGCCACGCAAGTTGTTGTGCTTGGCACCAAGGACTCGAAGCGATTTTCCCGAACCGCTTCGCCGGGCTTCGGGTCTACGAATCACTCGGCGGCGACTGAGGAACTGACCTGTAAGACTTCGAGGATTTTCCGAGATCTCCTCGACCGTTCCAGTCGCGATCAGTTCACCTCCCTTGACCCCTGGGCCCGGACCAAAATCGACCAGCACATCCGAGGCTCGCATCGTGTCTTCGTCGTGCTCGACGACGATCAAGCTGTTTCCGATGTCGCGAAGTTTCTTAAGCGAACGCAAAAGCTTTTCGTTGTCCCTTGCATGCAATCCGATCGACGGTTCGTCCAAAACATAGAGCACCCCGGTAAGCCCTGCTCCAATCTGACTCGCTAATCGTATGCGCTGCGATTCTCCTCCAGAGAGAGTCGGTGCGGACCTGTCAAGTGAAAGATATCCAAGCCCCACATCTTGGAGAAAACCAAGACGGTTTCGTACCTCTTTGAGAGCCTCCTTGGCAATGATCTGTTGCGTGGCCGTCAGTTCAATGTTCGAAAAAAAAGCGACCGCTTGGTCGATCGACATCGAGCAGCACTGGCCAATCGAACACCAAGCCTCCTGATCGCTAAACCTGTCCGAAAGAGTTTTCAGTTTAATAAATCGAGCTTGTGGGTTTAGCCGCTGGCCATCGCAGGCTGGACAGGTGCTTGTTTGTAAATACCGCTGATACCGTGTTCGAATCGATTCGCTGGTGGTATTGCGATAGATAAACATCAAATCATTGGCGATGCCTCGATAGTACCTACCTCCGACCGAGGGTTGATTGACATACGTTAGATCTTTGCCAACTCCAAAGAGGATCGCCCTGCGAACCTGTGGGGCGATATCTGCCCAACGGGTTTTGAGGAGCCCCTTTTTCATCTTGAAAAGGATTTCGACCGACTGGAAATACTCCGTCAACGCACGCTTGAGCCACACAGGCATCGAGTCCCAAGTTCCCAGCAGTTCAATCAACCCGGTGTGGATTGAAAGATCCGGATTTCTGACCAAGGACTCTTCGGTAAAGAAACTCGCCAGCCCAAGTCCTTCGCAATCCGAACAGGCTCCCTGGGGTGAATTGAAACTCAGAAGCTGTGGTGTTGGATTCGGATAGGAAGTACCGCACTTCAAACAGGAATACAGCACGGAATAAATCACATCGTTGGCCGAATCGCAGCCCCATTCGACATCCCTTCCCGACGACTCGCTGCCCAAGGGTATCGTTCGCGTCAGGATCATGGATCCTTCACCAAGCTTGAGCGCTTTATCAATCGACTCGATCATCACATCGAGCTTGGGTGCCTCGAACAATTCGGGAGAGAGTTCAATGCGATCGACCACGACATCGATGTTGTGTTTGTAAAGCCTATCGAGTTCAGGAGGCGAGCTGAGCAAGTACAGATTGTCATCGGCCCGAATGCGATTGAAGCCCAAGCGACGAAGGTGGGCAAAAAGGTCTTTGTGCGACCCCTTTTGATTTCGAACCAGCGGAGCAAGGATCGCAATCCATGCAGAGGCAGAGCCCGATTTAGATTTCTTGGGAAGAAGCCCTCGGATTTTTTCGATCATCTGATCGCGGGTTTGCTGGGTGATCGGCAACGCACAGGTCGGACAGTAACCCGTCCCGCATCGCGCAAAGAGAACCCGTAAAAAATCGCTTAGCTCCGTGATCGTTCCGACCGTTGAGCGCGGATTGTACCCGGTCGATTTTTGGCTGATCGAGATCGCCGGGGCAAGCCCCGAAAGCAAATCGACATCGGGCTTGGGCATCTGGCCCACGAACTGACGAGCATAGGTCGAAAGGCTTTCGAGGTAGCGTCGTTGGCCTTCGGCAAACAGGGTATCGAAAGCAAGCGAACTCTTTCCGCTTCCACTAACACCCGTAAAACAGATCAACTGGTTCCGGGGCAACTGAACATTGATGCTGCGTAGATTATGCTCTCGCGCCCCGCGGACGACGATCGGAAGGCCCCCTGGATGCGGATCGTCGCGTTTAGTCTTGGGGCCCTTCTTGATCACAGATGGTCATCTCCTCCCTGACAAACGGGTGTGTTTGCTTATGGCGAATTATCTACTATAGGGAACTAGTGAATTCCTGCGCCAGCCAAATAGCGTTCGGCGTCGAGTGCCGCCATGCATCCTGTTCCCGCCGACGTGATCGCTTGACGATAGTAGTCGTCGGCGACATCACCCGCCGCAAAGACACCTTCGACACTGGTGATCGTTCGGTAGGGTTGCTTCCAAGCGATATAGCCATTCTCACGCGTCTCGACTTGGCCACCTAGGAACTTGGTGTTCGGGGTATGGCCGATGGCAAGGAACATGCCGGTGGCCTCCAGAGTGCTTGTCTCGTTGCTTTGCAGGTTACGGATCCGAACGCCGGTAACACCGACCCGAGGATCATCCTGGCCGACGACTTCATCGACGACAGAGAATTTAACCAGTTCGATCTTTGGATTCGCCAAAGCTCGCTCTTGCATGATCTTACTAGCTCGCATCTCACCACGACGAAGAAGCATATAGACCTTCGATGCGTACTTGGTCAGGTAGCTTGCTTCCTCGACGGCTGAATCACCACCACCGACGACGACCAAAGGTTTATCTCTAAAGCGAGGCAGAGCTCCGTCGCACACGGCGCATGCGCTAACGCCGCGATTGCGGAACTTCTCTTCGCTGGGTATCCCGAGATAGTTGGCGCTTGCACCTGTGGCGAGGATCACCGTGTGGGTGTGGAAGGTTCCGTTCTCGCTGGAGTTCAAGACCAAGGGTCGTTTTGAAAAGTCGACGCTGACGATGTCGTCGGTGATCACGCGCGTGCCAAAATTGGTGGCTTGCTGACGCATCAGTTCCATGAGTTCTGGACCGGTCACTGCGTGAGGATGTTCCTCGACCGGTGGGAACATGTACTGGCGGCTCGGATCGATCGCTGAGTCGATGAACTCCTTGAGCTTGCCCGACGGAAAGCCTGCATAGTTTTCGACCTCAGTGGTTTGAGCCAATTGCCCCATCGGAAAGCGGCCCATGACCCGGTTCTCTTCGGTCATGGCACCTTCGAAAAGCAGAGGTCTCAGGTTCGCTCGCGCGGCGTAGATAGCAGCCGACCAACCAGCAGGTCCACTACCGATGATGATGCAATTTTCGACTTCGCTCATGGAGGATGAATCTTTCAGATGGGCTAAGGCTCTTTCGCGAGCCTTGGGGGGCCTAGAAATGGGGTATTCGGTCTCCAGTTTTTAACACAACCAAGAGGAATCTACCAGGACAAAGCGAGGGTTCATCTGGTGGTTTCCGCGAATGGATAACGGCTCTTGTCTCGATTTTTTCCAGGGCTTGCAAATCCCAGAATCTTCCAAGCCTCAAGCGGCGTTGGTTTGGGGCCAGTTCGATTCGTGATGTTGGCTTTACCAAAAGGAAAAATCATGGTGCTACGACCACAACACTGGTTCCTTGCTCTGAGTTGCTTGGTGACCCTGACCCCCGGCCTATTTGCCGGGGTGTTGCTCGATCTGGAATCCGTTCCGCTAGGTACCGTCCTCAACAACGGTGTGGGAAGGTTTCAACACACCAACGCCAAGCACAGCAATCCCGACGCGTTCCTGACGACTCAAAAAGATGAGAACAAAGACGGATTCGTTGCGGCATTCAATGGTGCTTCAGCCAACAATGCGGGGAACCCTGATGCGATCTTTGGAGGTGGCAAGACGCATACGATTGTCCTGGGTGATATCCCGACGACCACCGACGGATTTTTTCGGGTGTTCCTGTTTGATGCTAATCAAAATCAGTCCAACTCAGATAACCATATAGATATCACCATGCTCCAGGTGTTTACTTCGAACTCCAATTCGCTCACAAGTATTTCCCAGTTAGGAACCAGTGCGACGATAGTCTACGATATGGACGACTTCGACGATTTCACCGTTCGTGTGGATGGATCGGTAGGAACCGGCGGGGCGGATATGTATCTATACCTCCCTAATTCGGTTTTTGTCGCTGCGGGAGCAACCAGCAGCACGAACGTCTATCTCTACTACCAATATACGAATTTCAATGACGGTGCTGAGGCTTGGCTTTTGGACAAAAATTTCACCTACACCAATCCAGAGGTCCCCGAGCCGGCATCCATGGCATGGTGGGCCACCAGCGGTCTAGTCGGGCTTGTCTATCGGGCTCGAC
>JBJSXX010000216.1:0-8966 GCA_046086605.1 Pirellula sp.
CTTTCGCAGATGCAAGACGGACAGGTTGGATACATCCGAATCACGAATTTTCAAAAGACGACCGTGGGCGAAGTTTCACGGGCGATGTTTGATTTGAGCAGTCGCGGGATGAAGTCGTTGGTGATCGATTTGCGGCGCAACCCGGGAGGGTTGCTAGAGTCGGCAGTTGAGTTGGCCGATTACTTCTTGGTTCGTGGAGGCATTGTCTCGACGCGTGGGCGAAACACCGCCGAGAATCGCAATTATACGGCCCATGCCGCTGGGACTTGGGATGTACCGCTGGTGGTTCTAATCGATGGCGATAGCGCAAGTGCTAGTGAAATATTCGCTGGAGCGATTCGAGACCATCAGCGGGGATACATCGTTGGACAGATCTCTTATGGCAAGGGGAGTGTCCAGGGTGTTTTTCCAAGCGACCGGGGGATTGGTGGGTTGCGTTTGACCGTCAGTCGTTTTTACTCACCGAGTGGGACCGCCATCAGTCAGCGCGGGATTACGCCTCATGTTCTGGTGCCTGAGGATCCGCCTGCAAGTCCATCGACGCTCGTGGCGCTCAAGCCACCTGTCGAGTCAGGTCTTTCCGGTAGCGAGTTGACTTCCAGTGGAACCGAGACTGGCACGAATCTTACAGCTCAGCGACCGGTTCTTCAGAACGCAGCCGACCCATCCACACCGGGCAAGCCAGACCGGGTGTTGGACAAGGGGCTAGAAATTGCCAGACAGATTGCAAATGGAGCCGGGCGGTAAACCCGAGTTCGCGATCTTTCTTTGAATTTCAAGGCTCAATTAGAGGTAGCCGAAACCCCCGCCAAGGATCACAATTGGGGGCATGTTAAGAAAGTTTCTTCGCTCGAAAATTCACCGTGCAACGGTAACCCAAGCGGACTTGCATTACGAGGGATCACTGACGATCCCGCCGGATCTGATGCTTGCTGCTGGAATCGCTCCATTTGAATCGGTTCATGTTTGGGACGTGACCCGGGGTACGCGTCTAGAGACGTATGCCATTTTGGGTGAACAAGGATCGACCGATGTTTGCATCAATGGGGCTGCGGCGCATTTGGTAAGACCCGGGGACGTGATCATCATCGCGACGTTTGGATTGATCGCCGAGAGCCAAAACGAGCTGCGGGTTCCGGAGCCGAAGGTGGTTTTTGTGGATGCCAACAATCGGATCACTTACACTGGTCGCGAGATCCCCGGTCCGCGTCGTCGAGGTGTTGGAGACATGCCCGTGGACGACTGTTGTTAGAGGCCCAGGGGTACTTGAGAGGAAGCGATGATTGATCGAGTTTTAGAGCCCGAGATAATGGAAGATCTACAGGAGGCCATCGAGTACAACGACATGGACTTCTCGGAGGTCAATCGCGCATTTGTGACCGATTTCGTAGCCTATGCAACGCAAGATGGGTTTGAGTTAGGCAAAGACATCCTCGACTTAGGAACAGGGACGGCCCGTATTCCTGTCGAGTTGTGCGTTCAAGTTCCCTCGGTCAGGGTGATGGCCTCGGATGCTTCGACCCAGATGCTAGAGTTAGCGCGATACAACATCGAGATCCATCACATGCTCGACCGTATCCAGTTGCATCGAGGGGATGCTAAGAAGTTGGTGTTTGGTCGAGAATTTTTTGATGCGGTCATCAGCAACTCGCTGGTGCATCATTTGCCCGAGTGCGAAAGTTTCTTTGCAGAGTCGTTGCGGGTCTTGAGACCATCTGGGGTGTTGTTTGTTAGGGATTTGTTCCGTCCTGAGAGCAAGCAAGAAGTCGAGCGATTGGTGGCTTTGCATGCCGGGACTGAGAACGAGCGATCGCAGCAGTTGTTCCGGCAGAGTCTTGAAGCGGCGCTGACAATTCAGGAGCTTGCGGAACTCTTGAGTCGGCTAGGGATCGAGTCCTCGTGCATTCGCCAAAGCAGCGATCGGCATTGGACAGTGGCTTATCGAAAACCGGCATGAGTGAGCGATCGTCAAGAAGCATTATGGAAAAGCAGTACTTAGATTTATTGCGATATATCTTCGACCATGGAGAGCCCAAGTCGGATCGGACTGGGACTGGTACGAGGAGTATTTTTGGGGCGCAGATGCGTTTTTCGTTGCGCGAAAGCTTTCCGCTTTTGACGACCAAGAAGTTGTCTTTTCAATCGATTGCTCATGAGCTTTTTTGGTTTCTTCGAGGGGAGACCAATGTGAAGTATTTGCATGAGCACAAGGTGACAATTTGGGACGAGTGGGCAGATCCCGACGGAGAACTTGGGCCAGTCTATGGCAAGCAATGGCGATCTTGGGAGTGTCCTGATGGGCGGGTGATCGATCAGATCAGTCAGGTACAAGAGTCGATTCGCAGGAGTCCTGATTCGCGAAGGCACATCGTGAGTGCTTGGAATGTAGCCGATATCGACAAGGTGAAGTTACCGCCTTGCCACACGCTTTTTCAGTTTTATGTAGCCAGGGGGAGGCTTAGTTGCCAGTTGTATCAGCGGAGTGCGGATATGTTTTTGGGGGTACCTTACAACATAGCATCGTATTCGCTGCTTACGATCTTGCTGGCGCGGTCGACCGGGTTGGAACCCGGTGAGTTCATCCACACCTTAGGAGATGCGCACATCTACGACAATCACGTTGCTCAGTGCCAGTTGCAGTTGTCGCGAGAGACAAGGGAGTTTCCGACGTTGCGCCTGGTAAACACGAAAGAGAGTGTATTGGACTACGTCTGGGAGGATCTGGAACTTGTGGGATACAATCCACATCCGGCGATACGGGCACCTGTAGCAGTCTAGACCATCGAGGGGTCTTAGGTTAGACTTTCGGTGGCTCGCATAAGGGTATCGGCCGGGTAATTGGGTTTTGGGTTCGGATTGGACGGAATGAAACCCCAATAAAAACATTGGTCTGGATGGGTGGCAGAGCGGTTTAATGCACCGGTCTTGAAAACCGGAGTAGTCGTAAGGCTACCGGGGGTTCGAATCCCTCCCCATCCGCACGGATGTTTGGTGCGATTGGAAAAATCCTAAGGCCACCATTCCGGCTTCACGACGGTGGGGCCAGAAGGACTGTTTAAACTCTGCTATTTCCAGCACAAGCCTTCGTGCAAGCGGTTGAGATTCTCGCAACCTTTTTCGGTCACGACGACCATGTCCTCGACCCGGATCCCTCCGAGGGCCTTGCAGTAAAGACCTGGCTCGATGGTCACTACGTCTCCGACAACAAGCTCCGGACCGCCGACTGCCAATAGCGGTGGCTCGTGCACCTCTAAACCCAGCCCATGGCCAGTGCCATGGGTCATGCTCGTATAAGAATCGGGAGCATCGGCTGACGGCAAGCCCATGTGATAACCCGCACCCTCGATGGCTCGTATGGTCGCTTGGTGGACTTGCTCTCCAGTAACTCCAGCACGTACAGCCAAGGTCGCTGCATGCTTGGCCGCGACGACTGCTTGGTGCATCCGAGCAAGCTCCGAGCTGATCGTTCCGTGAACGACCGTCCGAGTGCAATCGCCATTGTACAGATTGGATTTGACCCGAGGAAAAATATCGACGATCACGGGTTGTGCTGTATAGAGTGGTCCATGTCCGTGATCGTGACAATCCGCACCGATTGGTCCGCAGGCAACGATCGCACCTGGGTTCGAGCAATCGCGCTGCAAGAGCCAAACGTCGATCATCGTGCGCATGCGCTCGCTGGTCAGTGGAGCACCCTCGTGGACCAAGATGCCTTGGGAATCGACCGAGGCTCTGGCGATTGTCGAGCAAGCAAGCTCCATGACTTCCTCGGTGATGCGCTGAGCATCGCGAATCATCTCGATCTCGCGAGCGTCTTTGCGCCTGCGTTCCATCACGCCCCATTGGGTATCGCATTCGATGCCTATACCAGCTCGCTTGAGCATTTCTGCATAGATCATCGGCAAGGATCGATCGACTAAGACGTTCTTAAAGCCCAAGCGACGGAGCATCTCGGCAGCCGACTGGGCCGTGGCCGTTTCACGATCACCCGAAAGGCCTTCTGCAGGTGCAAAGTCAGCAGGACAAGCCACATCATTTACAGCCGCATTGAGCTTGGCACGGCCCATCTCGATGTCTCGGCAAATGAGCGTAGAGCGTAGGCTCCCATCGGCCTGAGGAACCTCGATATAAACCACAGGATCCCCAACCAAAAAACGAATGCTTCGGTATAGTCCTGCATTGAGGGTTGGAATGCCCGCCATCATCCGGGGTGTTTGCTGCGTTAAGTGACTCATGGTTAAACTCTCTGTTAGCTTTGTGTTTTGCCTTGAAGCGTGAGGATCAGTGTTCGAGGAGTCGCCGAATTGCGGTGCTCGCATAGGTAGATGCCTTGCCATGTCCCCAGCGCCAGCGATCCTCGGGTGATCGGGATAACAAGACTAGCTCCGAGCATCGAGCTTTTCACGTGCGCGGGCATGTCGTCTGGACCCTCGATCGTGTGTACAAAAGTTTGGTTTTCAGGAACGATCCGATTGAAGGCTGTCTCCATATCGATGCGTACATCAGGATCCGCGTTCTCGTTGATTGTCAAGCTCGCCGAGGTGTGTTGGAGAAACACATTGAGCAAGCCGACCTGGATGTTTTCAATCTGGGGAATCGCTTCGAGGACTTGGCCCGTGATCAAGTGAAAACCCCGTCGGTAGGGGCCGATGCGGATTGTATTTTGGGACCAAAACATTCAAAAATTCTCTGCCGTTGGTTTGGGCTTGTCCGTATTTGCCTTGGAATTCCCATAAGCTCCGCTCGGTGCGTCATCCCGTCAAGATACGGGTTCTTGACGGGTCGCTAACCTTGGAGATACTTCGACTTTCGGATCCGATCCGAATCTTTATCTTATACCAAATTTCATCGAACCTAAGCACTGAATTCTTCAAAAGGTAGTTCCAACATGCGTCGAGCAAAAATCAGTATCATCGGAGCCGGTAACGTCGGTGCCACTTGCGCCCATTGGTGTGCAGCAGCCGAACTCGGAGATGTTGTTCTCTTGGATGTTCCGCAAACCGAAAACATGCCCAAAGGCAAAGCGCTTGATCTGATGCAAGCTTCACCGATCATGGGCTACGATAGCGCCTTGAGCGGAACGAATGACTACACCGATACTGCCAACAGCGATGTGGTTGTCATCACCGCAGGCATCGCTCGCAAGCCTGGGATGAGCCGCGACGATCTGCTGAGCACCAACGCCAAAATCGTTACCAGCGTTGCACAACAAGTTAAAACCACCAGCCCGAACGCAGTGGTGATCGTCGTGAGCAACCCCCTGGATGCCATGGTTCAACGAGCCTTCCAAGTTCTCGGGTTCCCATCCCATCGCGTCATCGGCCAAGCCGGTGTGCTCGATACAGCTCGTTTCCGAGCCTTTATCGCCATGGAACTGGGGGTCAGTGTCGAAGATGTCTCTGCGATGCTCATGGGCGGACACGGTGATACGATGGTTCCGATCGCTAGCTGCACAAGCGTCGGCGGCATCCCTGTTTCGCAACTGATCCCAGATGCTCGCATGGCCGAAATCGTCCAACGCACCCGCGATGGTGGAGCCGAAATCGTTTCGTTGCTCAAGACCGGTTCGGCCTACTATGCTCCCGCTGCCGCTACGGCTCAAATGGTCGAGGCGATCGTCCGTGACAAGAAACGATTGATCCCAGTAGCCGCCTTGTGCGACAAAGAATACGGCGTAGGTGGCTACTACGTCGGTGTCCCCGTGATCCTCGGGAGCAAAGGTGTCGAGAAGATCATCGAACTGTCTCTAAACAGTTCCGAACAAGCTGCCTTCCAAAAGAGTGTCGATGCGGTCAAATCGCTCGTCGCTACGATGGAAACACTCCTGAAGGCCTAGAGCTCTTTTTGCCGTTACCAATTCCCTAGCTTATCGCTTTGAATTTGCTAGCAATGTGTTGTTTGGCAAACTTTGTTTGAAGTTTGCCTGCTGTGGTCTGGCGGGATTGACTCAACTAGGGTTGCTCTCCTAAAAACGCATTTAGAAGGATGACATCTTGCATCCTCCGAGAAACTCTTTTCTTCCAAGGAACTTCTCCATGAGCCGATTGCACAGCTTTCTGTCTGCAGGCTTGCCAACATCACCCGCGAGCGGTTTGGTTGAAGATCCACAGAACATGCACAGGCACCGAGACTCCGATGGAGTTGGCATCGCTGATGCCGGGCCGTCGATCAGTTATCCGCATCGATTGTTTGTGCCTGAACATTATGAAAGTGCCTACGACTACCCACTTTTTGTTTGGCTTCACTCCGACCATAGCAGCGAGTACGAACTGGATCATGTGATGCACTCGCTGAGTTTGCGAAACTACGTGGGTGTTGCTTTGCGCGGCAATCGTTTATCGGATCGCTCTGAGCAAGTGTTCCGATGGGGTAGCAACTTGACCGATTACGGACTGAACGAAGAGTGTATTTTCCACGCGATCGACGAAATCGCCAGTTCGATGTCGATCGATACGAACCGTATCTTTCTGGGTGGCTTTGGAAAAGGTGCGACGCTTGCCCAATGGGTGGGGCTTCGTAACCCCGAGCAAGTCGCCGGTGTGATCGCTTGCAACGGCCCGTTCCCATCCAACAAGCGAGCTTTAGCACTTTGGAAGCAAGCTCGGGGGCTGCCGGTGTTGGCCATGCAGTCGTCGGACTCAAAGCGTTTTGGCGTCGATCAAATCATCAGCATGATGAAAACCGCACATCGTGCCGGCCTGAATTATCGCTTGATGCGATTCCAATCTCCGACTCAGGAGCCAATCGATTCCTCCAATTCCTCAGATCGAGCAAACGAGGATACTGAGTTCGAAGGTTCCCTCGAAGTCGACATGCTCCAGGCAGCCAATCGATTCATGATGGGAATCGTCACCGGCACAGACATCCCTCTTGTGCCCGAGACGGTCGCTCCCGAACAATCTCTCTGGCTGCAATGACAGCAGAGGCTTCATCGCGTATCGAGCTTCGATCCTCAAACGCTGCTGTGCGCTTCGATAAATCCCTCGATCGCTTCGATCACCAGTTGCTCTTTCGATTCGATCAAGATTGGATCACGCTGCTGAAGGCTGATTTGCAAGATCCCCAAGCTTCATGGCCGTCGGATCCTCCGATCCAGCAGTTGGTCGTTGAACCTATCGGTAGAGCCTCCTTTCGCGATGTCGCGCTTGGGGTAGGGATGTGCGGACATGGCCATTGGTCACTAGCGGCTCAATGGATACAGTTGCAAACCCCTGACCAAGTCGCACTTGAGATGGACTACGCCTGCAGGCAGCGACCTCCGGTATCGTTCTTGGGAAGCACCTACAAAGCCCTGCCGACACAGAGCGAGCATGTTCGCTTAGTCACTCTCGATCAAACCGACCGCTTTTGGAGTGCGAGATTTGCGATGAAGAAATCGCAAGCTTGTTATGAACTCAGGATCGAAGTGATCGAGGGTTTGCTCTCTTGGCAAGCCGAATCCAGACGAATTGTGATTGTACCGTCGGGATCTTTCGAAAAACCTTCCACGCTCCGTTGGTGTTACAGGATCGCTTGGCTATCATGCCAAGAATGAGCGGCATACAGCGACCGGTTTTTCAAGCTCTGCAGTTGACCAAGTCCTATCCCATGGGTGATGTGCTTGTTCATGCCTTGAGAGGAGTTGATCTTGAACTCTATGCAGGTGAATTTGTTGTCATCCTAGGTGCTTCAGGAAGCGGGCCCGGTTTTGTAGCGGCTGGAACACCGATTCTTGAGGTCGGAGATCCAAGTCAAATGGAGGTACTTGTCGATGTGCTTTCGACAGCCTCCGTATCGATCAAGCCTGGAGCGAAGGTAGAGATTCGAGGCTGGGGTGGTCCGAATCCTCTGGGAGGAAGCGTTCGACGGATTGAGCCTTCGGCGTTCTTGAAGATCTCTGCGCTTGGGGTCGAAGAACGGCGGGTGAACGTTCTTATCGATTTGGATCAGCCGTGGGAGAGTCGCAAGGAGCTTGGCGATGAATTTCGTGTCGATGCGAACATTCAGATCGACAAAAGCGACCCAGATGTACTGACAATACCAACGACCTGTTTGGAATCCTCGCAAGGAAAGTGGTACGTCTATAAGGTCAACCAGTCCTCTTGGGGTGGCCATTGGGTCCAGCGGACGGAGGTGGATATTGGATTATCGAGTCGGACTCAGACACAACTCCGATCGGGATTAGAACAAGGGGATTGCGTTGTTCTCTATCCGCCCGAAACCATCCGAGATGGAACCTGGATCACGTATTAATCCGGTTTCGTTACCTCGGCTAATGGCAGTCCGGAGCGACCAGCGGCCCAAAGACCTGCACCTATGGCTCCTGCATCATCACCCAAGTCAGCAAGTTTGATCTTACAGATATCTTCGTAACACTCCATTACGTTCTCAGAGACTACCTTTCTAACCTCTTCAAGATACAACTGACTCAGCGCCTCGACCAAACCTCCACCAAGGATAATCACCTCGGGAGTGAGCATGTGAATCAAATTGACTGCAGCATATCCAATCGTTCTTGCCGCTCGCCGAACGACCTGCTCGACTTGTTCGTCCCCTCCCTTGACCGAGGCGGCCAATACTTTCGAGCGAATCTCCGCTAGATCGGTGCCTGCTAGCTTTGACAACACCGGTGCCTCGTTGCGATAAGCTAGTTTGGCACACTGAGCAGCGATCGCCAATCGGCTGGCCTCGCTCTCGAGGGTACCACCGATCTTGGTTCCGCTGGTGTGTTCGCTCGATGTGATCTTGGTGTGCCCTATCTCCATTCCCGTATGGGACTTGCCTCTGAGGATCTGACCATCGTAAACGAACCCACCACCGATCCCCGTCCCTGGAAAGATCCCAGCGACGCTATAAGCTCCCTTGGCTGCGCCGCATAGATACTCACCGTATACCCCTGCATCGACATCATTGAGCACAGCCGTCGGTCGGCCAAAGGCTTCCTCGATATGTTTCGCCAGCGGAACGTTCTTCCACTTCAAATTCAC